>JAFGIH010000626.1 GCA_016929985.1 Thermoleophilia bacterium
CACCCAGGATTGGGGACCCGACAACAAGACCATCCAGGAGCTCAGCGGGCTGGTGGCCGAGACCCACGTGATCGGCAGCTGCCGGGAACCCGGTTGGGTGGTCGACGCGGTGCGTGAGGGAGCCCTCGCCGGTTATGCCATCTGATACGGGGGAAGGAGCGAACGTGTTCCAACTGCTTGAAGGCGCGGTCCCATACCGCGACGAAGACGCCGAGCGATACGAAAGGCTCGGCTGGTGGGATGGACGTACCCTCGGGCAACTGCTCGACCTGGCGGCCGATATCCATCCTGAAAAAGATGCTTTCCTCGATCTCGACAACCGCTACACGTACGGCGAGGCCCGCGCGAAGGCCGACCGGCTGGCCATAGCCCTGATGAGACTGGGCATCCGGCCGTTGGAACGGGTGCTCGTGCAGCTCCCCAACTGGACCGAGTTCGCCATCGTCTACTTCGCCCTCCAGAAGATCGGCGCCATCCCGGTCATGTTGATCGACCGCTACCGGCAGCTCGAGGTGATGCAGCTTGCCGACCTCACCGGTGCGACCGCGTGGGTCGCGCCCGTGCGGCATCGCAAGGTTGACTTCGTGCCTATCATCCACGACGTGCTGAACGAGCGGCCGCAGATCAGGCAGGTGATCACGGTACGGGGTGAGGTCGACGAGCCGGGCTTCGCAAGTGTCGAACGGCTCATCGCCGGGACCGAGCCCACCGAGGAAGAGAGAGACCGGTTGATGGCGTCGAGCCCGGACGCCCGGCAGGTAGCCCACATGGGCCCCACCGGGGGGACCACCGGTACACCCAAGATCGTGCCGCGTACCCACAACAGCCTGCGCTGCGTCACGGAGTACTGTGCGCTCGCATGGCATCAGCATTGCGAAGACATCAACCTCATCGTAGGCTCCATCGGCCACGACCTCTCGTTTACCAAAGGCTTCCTGGGCAGCGTGCTCACCATGGGCACCATCGTCATGCTCGACAGCACCGACGCGCAGCTCACCTGTGAGACCATCGAGCGTGAGAAGGTGACCGCGGTCATCTGGGTACCCACCCTCGCGCAGCGCCTGCTGCAATACGATGACCTGGACAAGTACGACCTCAGCAGCCTCAAGAAGATGCACAGCGCCGGCGGGGCGGCCATGCCCGGGCTGGTGCGCGAGGTCTTCGGCAGGATGAGAGTGAGGTTCTGCAATGGTTACGGCGCCACCGAGGGGATGAGCACGATCACCCGCCCGGTGGACAACGTGGAGACGGTCGTCGGCACGGTCGGCCGGCCCACGTGCCCCGGCGACATCCACAAGGTCGTCGACCCGCAGGGCAATACGCTGCCACCGGGCGCGGCCGGCGAACTGCTGGTGAAAGGCCCGAGCGTCTTCTCCGGTTACTACCGGAATCCCCAAGAGAACGCCAACGTCTTCGACGAAGAGGGTTTCTTCAAGACCGGCGATGTCGCCATCATCAGCGAGAAGGGCTACATCACCATCACAGGGCGCACCAAGGAGATGATCAACCGCGGTGGAGAGAGCATCAGCGCCACCGTCATCGAGGGCCTCATCGACCGGCATCCTGATGTCGAGGTGGTGGCGGTCGTTGCGATGCCCGACCCCATGATGGGCGAACGAGCGTGCGCCTACATCCAGCCCAGGCCTGGCGCGCGTCTTGACTTCGACGCCGTTATCGCCTTCCTCCGCGCCCAAGACGCGTCGGTGTTGCAGTTCCCGGAGCGCATCGAGTTCATCGAAACCATGCCCTACACCGCCGCTCTGAAGCTCGACAAGAACGCCCTACGAGCCGACATCGCGAGGAAGGTGACCGACGAGGCCAAGAGCCCATAGGCCGGATTTCTCCACCCGCTGTGCGGTCTGAGACCGGCTCCCGCGTAGTCGCTAGTGCCGCTCGCCGAAGTGCGGGAAGACGGCCGGGTTGTTCCGTATCATCTTCTCCGGCTTGTAGATGGCCGGGTCTACGGTCTTGAGGTCGGGGGCGATCTCGGGGACGAAACCCATCTGGGCTAGAACATCCCTCTGCAGATCGATACCCGGCGCGATCTCGGTCAGGACGACCTTGCCGTTCTGCAGCCGGAAGACGGCCCGCTCGGTCACAAAGACCACCTGTTGACCTTTATTGGTGGCGAACTCACCGCTGAAAGTGATCTGCTGCACCCTTTCGCAGAATTTCCTGGTGTGGCCGTCTTTGACGATGGAGATACCCGCGCCATCTATATCAAGGCAGGTCTCGCCGTTCATGAAGGTGCCGCAGAAGACCACGGTCTTCGCGGTCTGCGAGATGTCCACGAACCCACCGGTACCGGTGACCCTCTTTCCCAGTTTGCTGACGTTGACGTTCCCCGCCGCGTCTACCTCGCCCATGCCAAGGAAGGCCATGTCTAAGCCGCCTCCGTGATAGAAGTCGAACTGGGAAGGCATGCTCATCATGCACTCGGGGTTCCAGGCGGCGCCGAAGATGATGCCCTTGGTCGGGACTCCACCGACGACACCCATCTCGATGCTGAAGACAAAGTCGTCGATGACGCCTTCTTCGGCCGCCACATTGGCGACGCCATCGGCGATCCCGATCCCCAGATTCACGAGCGCGCCGGGTCTGAGTTCCAGAGCCGCCCGTCGGGCCACCAGCTTTCGGATGCCGAAATCGAGGGTGTCGATGTGATCCAGGGGAACCTTGATCTCACCGGTGAGAGAGGGATTGTATTCCGACTCCCATGTCTGCCATTGATCGGGGTCGACCACCACCGCCTTCACCATGTGAGCGGGCACTCTGACCAACCGCGGGTCGAGCGTGCCTCTCTTTGCGATGCGCTTGACTTGCGCGATCACGATCCCGCCGCTGTTGCACGTAGCCTGAGCCGCGGCCAACAGGTGCAGGTCGAGTCCTTCCTGCTCCACCGAGATGTTCCCGTCCTCGTCGGCCGTGGTACCCCTGACGATGCTGACATCGATCGGGAAAGACTTGTAGAGGAGCATCTCGCGACCTTGAAGGTCGACTAGCTCCACCAGGTTCTCTTGAGCACTCTTGTTCATCCGTCCGCCATCCAGCCGAGGGTCGATGAAGGTGTTCATTCCGACCGTGGTCAGAAGCCCCGGACGGCCCGCGGCGATCTCGCGCATGAGAAGCGTCATCACACCCTGGGGCAGGTTGTACGCCTCGATCTCTTCGTCCAGCGCCATTTGCCCCATGTTCTTCGACCAGAGCCAGTGGCCCCCGATGACCTTCTTGATCAAGCCTTTGTGAGCGAACCGGCCTATGCCGGTCTCATCCCCGCTACCCACGCCCGTCACGTGTACCAGCGTGAGGTTGTTGGGCTCGCCCGTCTCCAGGAAGCGGGCTTCGACACCTCTGTAGATCAGATCGGCGTCTTGAAATCCACCCCCCGAGGCTACGATGTTGACCGTATCGTAGTTCTTGATCAGGCTCACCGCTTGATCGACGGAGCAGAGCTTTTCCACGAACGGGTCCTCCTGGGGTTGCACGCCGGCCCTGGGATCATCTCAGGCATTGGTAACGATGATATCCCAGGGGAACCGCGGGAGCGAGAAGACACCTGGAGACCGGGGCGCCGCCCTGGCACGGTGGTAGCGCCCGCTTGCTGCCACCTGGTATCGTGCTAGACAAGGGGTGGGACATGTGAACGAGTCCGCCGAGACGACCAGAAAAGGATGTCGAACATGGCCGGCAAGAGAAAGGTGATCATCACCGTCGCCCAAACGGGCAACTTCCAAGGCAAAGCCGCAAATCCCGCTCTTCCTGAGCAGCCGCACGAGATCATCTCCTCGGCGTACGACTGCTACAACGCGGGAGCGGCGATCATACACATCCATGCCCGGGACAAAGAGGGCAACTCCAGCAACGATCCCAACATCTTCGCCGAGATCAACACCGGTCTGCGCGCCAAGTGCCCCGTCATCATCCAGAACTCCACGGCTCCGGCGACCAAGCCCGGCTCCACGGCCGAC
>JAFGIH010000627.1 GCA_016929985.1 Thermoleophilia bacterium
GCGGGGGTCGCGCATCACATGAGATTGGCCAAGTGGCAAGGACTGGGTAACGACTACCTCATCATCGAGGAGTCGGCCCTCCCGTCGGCCCTGACCCCCGAGACCATAGGCCTGCTGTGCGACCGCCACCTGGGGGTGGGGTCGGACGGCATCCTTTTGCACGCGGCGCCGAGCGGGGGTGTCCCTGGGGCGGTGGCCCGAATGAGGGTCTTCAACCCCGACGCCAGCGAGCCCGAGATGTGCGGCAACGGCATACGCCAATTCGCGCGCTACCTGGCGGAGCGTGGGGAGGTGAGCGGCCCGGAGTTCGTTGTGGAGACCCTTGCCGGACCCATCAAGCCACGGCTTCTGCCCGACGACACAGTGCGGGTGGACATGGGCCGGGCCCGTTTCCGCAGCGACAACGTAGCGCCGGAAGCCGGCGACGACGTCGTCGACGCCGCGCTCGAGGGCGGGGGGCATCGCTACCACTTCACGTTCGTGGATGTGGGCAACCCCCACTGCGTGATACTGGTGGACGATCCCACGTCGTTCGACGTGGCCGGCGTGGGCCCCGTCGTCGAACGGCATCCGCTTTTCCCCAACCGGGTCAACGTGGAATTCATCAAGGTGGAGCCCGACGGCAGCGTGCGCATGCGGGTGTGGGAGCGCGGTGTGGGGGAGACCCAGGCCTGCGGAACCGGCGCTACGGCTGTGGGGGCCGCCTGTGTGCGGCTGGGGTTGACGGCGAGCCCGGTGTTGGTGCATCTGCTCGGCGGCGATCTCACCATCGAGGTGGAGCCGGGGCAGGGCGCCGAGGCGGGCGCAGGCGACCCCGCGGGAGCGGCGGCCGGCCGCACCGGCTCCGCGTCCAGCGGCGAACCGCGGGTCTTCATGACCGGGCCGGCCGAAAAGGTCTTCGACTGTGAACTCTCACCCGCACTCCTGAGCCGGCTGGGTTGGCCGGCCGCGCATACCAGCTGATCGAGACGACCACCAAGGAGGCGACCGTGGAGTTCTCCAGGCGTATGGATGATCTGGCCCCGTATCTCTTCGCGGGCATCGAACTGAAGATCGCCGAGAAGCGCAAGCAAGGGGTGGACGTCATCAGCCTGGGCATCGGCGATCCGGACATCCCCACCCCTGCCTACATCGTCGAGGAGATGCAGCGCCAGGTAGCCGATTCGCGGAACCATCGCTATCCGAGTAACCGGGGCCTGCTGGAATACGGCGAGGCGGCGGCGGCGTTCTACAAGCGGCGCTTCGGTGTGGAGCTCGATCCGGAGAAGGAGTTCATGGCCCTCCTGGGGGCCAAGGAGGGTCTGGCCCACATCTGCATGGCGTTGCTGGACGGGGGCGACTTGGCCCTGGTCCCCGATCCCGGGTATCCCGTCTATTCGGGCGGCTCCATCATGATGGGAGCCGAGGTCAAGTATCTGGAGCTCCGTCCCGAGAACGGCTTCCTCCTCGACCTTGACGAGATCAGCGAGGATGACGCCCGGCGGGCCAAGGTGCTGTTCATCAGCTATCCCAACAATCCCACGGCCGCGGTGGTGGAAGACGGCTTCTTCGAGCGCGTGGTGGCCTTTGCCAAGAAGTACGACGTGGCGGTGGTGCACGATAATCCCTATTCGGAGCTCACGTACGACGGCTACGTGGCCCCCAGCTTCCTGAGCGCACCCGGCGCGAAGGACGTGGGGGTTGAGCTATTCAGCTTCTCCAAGCCCTTCAATATGACCGGTTGGCGGACCGGCTTCGCGGTCGGCAACGCCGAGATCTTGGAGCATCTCTGGCGTCTCAAGACCAACATGGACTCAGGCATGTTCGATGCCGTGCAGCGCACCTCGGCGTTCATCCTGAACAGCCCCTGGGACTTCGTGCACCAGATGTGCGAGGTCTACCGGCGCCGCCGCGACCTCCTGGCCGAGGCGTTGGTGTCGGTGGGTATGCAGGTGGCCAAGCCCAAGGCGACGGTGTACATGTGGGTGCCGGTGCCTGTGGGATACACCTCAGGCAGCTTTGCCGAGCAGATGCTCGAGCAGGCCGGCGTGGTGGTCACTCCGGGCCGCGGCTACGGCCCGGCGGGGGAGGGCTTCGTGCGCCTCTCGCTGACGACGCCCGACGACCGCATCGCCGAGGCGGTGGAGCGCATCCGGCAGTCGCTGAAGCTGTAGGCGGACGGCATGAAGCTTCAGGTCAGACTGCTACATGCCGGCGCGCAGCTACCGCGGCGCGCCCATCCCGGTGACGCCGGCGCCGACCTGTTCTCGGTGGAAGAGGTGGCCATCCCTCCCGGCGAGCGCCGGAGCGTGGGCACCGGTCTAGCCTTGGCCATCCCGGACGGCTATGCCGGCTTCGTGCAGCCGCGGTCCGGCCTAGCTGCCAAGCACGGCATCATGCTGGTGAACTCGCCGGGCCTCATCGACGCGGGATTCCGGGGGGAAGTGCGGGTGTTGCTCTACAACTCAGGCGACGTCCCGTTCGAGGTGCAGGTGGGGGAGCGCATCGCCCAGCTTGTCATCCAGCGGGTGGAGGAGCCGGACTTCGTGGCGGCGGAGGGACTTCCCGACACGGTGCGCGGCGAGGGGGGGTTCGGCAGCAGCGGGCGTTAGTTGCCCACGCCGGGAAGTCCGCGCGAGGCCGGTGTAGCACCGGTGTGCCGCGCGAGGACGCGTTACGGAGTGGTGGTGTCCGTTGTGGTGGTCGCGGGGCTCGCGGCGGCGATCGTGTACTCTTCCCAACTGTTGGGGACCATCGCGACACTGAGCGTATGCATCTCGTTCACCTTGCGGATGTAGTCGCCGTTATACTTGACCCCAGGTCCACCTTTGTTCTCAACGGCTCCGTTACTCAGAACGCACCCGAAGATGTCGTTCGTGCCGCGAAGCAGGGCATCGCCGATCACGATGAGCACTCCGTAGAACGCACTGGTGCCCCGCCAGTCGATTATGGGGTTGGTGGCGTTCCGTGCGTCGACGATCAGGACGACCGGCTTCTCGGGGGAGCCCATGTCGCTGTTCCCGCCGATCTGTACCTCGCTTCCATTGGGGACGGAGGTTTCGAAGTAGACGATGCTCCCAGGTGCTTTGGCGGAGCACAGGAAGTCGGATACCTCGTCTGCCCCCTCGGAATCGTCGAAGTAAGTATCGTCATAGGGCGAGCCGGGATCTGCGTTCATAGCCATCTGCTTGAGCATACCGATGAGGGCATCGGGGACCTTCTCCGAAAACGGGTCGTCCCCGGGCGGGACCTCGATGAGTTCGATGTCGTCGCCCTTGTTTATGCCTTTGCCGATCAACCCGGTGTACCACGCATCGGCTCCGCCTTCGGGTATGGATCCTGCGTAGGCCGGATCGACTTCAACGGCAAGACCTTGACCGTTACCGCCGGCGGTGCTGGCCACGAGCGCCACATCAGGGATCTCGACGGGCATCTTCAGACGCTGTACCTTGACGAGGATGCGATGACGGGCGTTATCGACCAGCGCCTCACTGTCGACCCACATGATGTCGTTGCCGTTGGAATCGTAGAACACCCGGCTTGCGGCTTCCGTGGTCGGGTTGTCATCGGTGTCGTCATAGGTAAGAGAGTTGATGAACTGGCCGTGGGTGGGTTCGGGGTACTCATGGGTGTCCGAGAAGCCGTTGTCCCGGAACTCTGTTGGGTCCACAGCCACTGTTTCCGAAGCGGAGCGCGGCCAACTGGTCTTGAGTGCCACCATAGCCGCATCGACACCGGCCTCAGCCACATTGAAGGCCTTGACGTCCTTGCGCTCCAGATGGGTCTCTGCGTTGGAGTTCCTGTTCATGAAGAAAAGCGCCGTGCCCAAGACGAGGAACACGAAGGCGAACATCATGACTACTACTATGACTGAGCCTTCTTCGCTCATATGACTACGTGGCCTGGTCTCTGTTCTCATCATTCCCCGCCTTGAGCGTTCACTGTCTCAGGTTTCGTGGTTGCACCGTGGAGGTGAGGACGTTGGTCGCAGGGCTTCGGTCAGGGTCCACGTCGATGCGCAGACTGATCTCGACCTCTCGGATCTTGGTGACGTCCGTGGTCAGGGCTCCGAGTGCGTCCCTGTATGTGAATAGCGGATATGTCGCGCTGTCGTTGCCGACGTCTGTAGTCACCAAGCGGGTCGGCGGGTCTTCAAACAACCCGGTGGTCGAGTCTCCTTCCTCTCTCCACAGTTCGAAGTGGGTACCACTGGGATGGGCGTCAAGAGGGTTCGGGGATACTCGAAAGCGGATCAACTGAAGGTCGTGTGTCCCATCACGGAGGGTGTCTGTCCACATGGTGATAGCAAAGGGCTGGGCGTTTGTGATGACGGCATCCAAGCTTGGGATCGCAGCAGTGTCGGGCTGTCTGGCGGTGCGGATATACTCCACCATTTCAGCCATAGCGGCGCGTGCCTGAGTCTGGGCGATCATGTCCTCTTCGGTGAACTCGTACGTGCGCGTGAGCGACTGCCAGACCCCGTAGATGGCCCCGAGGATGACCACCATGATCAGCATCACGACAAGGACCTCCATGAGGGAGTAGCCGTGCTGACGGGCAGCCCTGGCGCCAAAACGGTTGGGGTTGCAGGCCCGCTGCCGCGTCTTTTCCTCGTGTGGTCGTGTTTGCATGCCGGACTCAGGCTCCTATTGGACTTCCACTTTTTTGTCGGCGCCATTGACGAAGAAGTCGGCCTTCTGGTCCCCGGTCGCTGTGTTGAGACGCACCGTATAGTGTCCGTTGGGCAACTCCAGCGAGACATCACCGTTTTTCACGATGGTTCCCGTATAGACGGTCGTATTGTCCTCATACAGAACGACGATCGTCCGAGTGTCCTTGACTTTTGTCGTCAATGTGACGTCGTATGGGACCTCCGGGGTAGCTGCTGCGATGGCCACGGTCAACGTGACGATGGAGTCTTGTTCCACCTCCGTGCCGGCGACGGGGTCCTGGCTGAGCACTGTGCCTGGGTCGACAGAGCCATCAACGACCTCGATGTACGACCAACCGAGGCCTGCCGCTTCGATCACGGCCTTGGCCCCGTCGGAGTGGTCCGCTAGGGTGCCGTCCAGGAGCAGTCCGGTCACGTCGGGCACGGTCACCAAGGGCGTAGTGGTCGCTGGAGGTATGTACACCCATTCCAGTGGGGCCGAAGCTACATCGAAACGTCCGCCGGTGTCGACCCCATAGATGCGGTACTCATACCAGCGAGGTGTCGCGGCGCTGCCACAAGGGGCGGTGTCCAGTGATGGATTGTAGGGGCTGGAAGTATCCAGAGACCCGATGTCCGTGAACGAAGTGGCGGTGGGAGGCAGGGTGTTGGCCGGAAGACCCGGGTAGGCGGGGTCCGGATCCACGGTCACCTGTTCCCAGGCACGCGTGCAGGACCAGCCTCCGGACCAACTCCATTCCTTTCTTTCAATCACATAGTAGGCACGATCCCGCTCACTCGCGGGCTCCCAGGAGAGCACCACCCTTTCGTTCGATGTGCTGGTGGCAGTGAAGTCGGTCGGTGGGTCAGGGGGGCCTTTTTCCACGCGTACTCTCAAGACCCAAGTATTGCCGGGCTCATCATAGGTGTTCAACATCGTGGCGCAGAAATCCCAATAGCCGTCAGGGACGGCGCGTGCGTCGTAGGTGTACTGGAACCAGATATCGTCGACGGCCACCGGTGTCCCGTCTGTGGAGTAGTTGAGAGCCGTGTTGTCGATAAGGGTTTCGTTGAGGCGCCCGCCGGCATCGTCCCGGAAGTAGGTCTCCAGAGAGATGTCATTCGGCGAGGAGAGAGGGGGCGTCAGCGAGTCATAGGCCATGAACCAGTCGGACTGCGCCAAGTGGTACTGCACTTGGGTCAGGACCCCATCGGTACGGAGCAGGGGGAAGGGTGTGACCGCCGCCGGGTCTATGTTGTCCGTCAGTGTGGGCGACACGACGAGCGAAGCGGCTCTGGGGCCCAGGTACTGCTGGGCTACCATTGTCTTGACGACTGCAGGTGAGACAGGATCCGGCGGAGCGGTCCACGAGACCGTCACCTCCACACTCTTGATGGCCTGACCCGGGAGGGCCTCCGAGGTGACCGCGTAGGCGATCGTGAACGACATCTGCCGTTCGGGTATCGTGACTGTGTCGCCGAAGCGGACGCTGAGGTTCTTCGGATCGGTGGGATTGTCCGGATCTTCGAGCACTTCCCGATAGTCCAGCTGCCGGATCTGCTCGATCTTCTCGCGGGCGATGTTGGTAGCCAGGCTCTTGTATCGAGCGGCCGATGATTGAGCCAGTCCGTGCGCGTACACGGGCACGAAACCGGCCATGAGAATCACAAGCAGCGTGATGCCGACCATCAACTCGATCAAGGTGAAACCCTGGCTGGATCTATATCTGTGCAGCATGTTCATCCGCGTCCCTCCGGGCGTCCGGTCGCGATCCGGCCCAGCCTTCTCTCCGCGCACAATTCTCGTGCTTCGAATATCGGCCGTCATGGGCCGGGACTTTAGCCGGAATTTCGTCTGAGTGCAATATTCGAGCGCCCGTCGCGCGCACGCGCGTGGTCTCCATAATAACGAGCGGCCTGAATACCGGCCTTCGGGCGCCGCGCTGTCCGAGCGCCAAGATGCACCCAAAGTAGCAAGATTTCTGCTAAAGCCTCAGCGCAAAATGCCGATAGGCTACTCGGTGTCCTATAAACCCTGTTCGTAGACCGGTCAAAGACCAAGGAGGAACGCCAGACATGTTCATGAAAATCCACAAAAGGATGAAGAGCCAGAAGGGCTTCACGCTCATCGAGCTCTTGGTGGTGATCATCATCATCGCCATCCTGGCCGCGATCGCCATCCCGACCTTCCTCGGGCAGCGTCAGAAGGCTCAGGAC
>JAFGIH010000628.1 GCA_016929985.1 Thermoleophilia bacterium
CACCCGTGTCGGCGTAGTAACGGCTGCGGACCCCGATGGTGGCGAAACCCTGGGCCTCGTAGAGACTCACGGCCGGCGCATTCGTCCGACGCACCTCCAGCAGCACGCCCTTGGCCGATGCCTCCGCGGCAGCCACAAAACCGCCTACCAGGCGCGCCCCGATGCCCCGACGGCGCCGGTCACAGGCCACTGCCACGTCCATCAAGTGCCATACGTCCGGGTAGCGGCGGCCGAGCAGATACCCCACGACACCCGCTTCGTCATCCACGGCTACGACGCACCACCCCAACGTTTGAGCCAGTTCGTCGCGGATCATCTGCCGCGTCCACGGGAGGGAGAACGACGTCTGCTCGATGGCCAAGACGGCCGGCACATCCGCGGCATGCATGTTGCGTATGATCACGCCCAGGGGTCCTTCATCTTGGTGATATGGATGTCGGCGTCGGGAGCGCGCACGTAGAGAGGCTTGACCGACTCCGGCTCGGGCCGTCCCCCGGCGATCAAGACTTCGATGAGCCAGGGAGTCAACCGCGTCCCTTGTGGGAGGTCGCCGGGCTCGGTAAGCATCCGCTGCCCATAGACCAGACGCTCGGCCTGCACCACGGCGGTGGTGAACTCCACCCCCGAGGATAGCTCTCCGACCAGGGCCGCGTCTTCAGCCACCACCGTAGCCGAACCTTCCAGCAACCCCGCCAGCGCCCCTCGGTCACACACCCCATAGGGCGCCCTACGGACCCACCGCTGGATCTCAGGCCCGCCCGGCGACCGGTAGAGCCCGTAGAAGACTTGGCCGCGGCGGGCGTCCACGACCGGCACGAGCAGGCTCGTCTTGGCGTCGTGAGCCACCGTGGATGCAAGAGCCGCCAAAGTGCTCACCCCCACCACCGGCACCGACAGCGCCAGACTGAGCGCCCGAGCGGTGGCGACCGCGATCCTCACGCCGGTGAACGTACCAGGGCCTGTCCCCACGACGATGACCCCGATCTCCGCCGGCTGTGCGTCGATCTCCTTGAGCATCTCGTCGATGGCGCCCAGCAGGATCCTGGCCTGCCCTCGCGCGTCGGTATGAGAGCGACGAGCCAGCACCTCCCAGAGGCTCCCCGGACCTTCGTACGGTGACGCCAGCACCCGAGGTCGCAGCAAGGCTGCTCCACAGGTGCGGGTCGAGCCGTCGAGGGTGAGCACAAACCGCTCACTCATGGAGACAGGCTCCTTCCCACCGGCAACGGGCCTCGTCGGTCTCTGCCCTGATCTCCAGCGACCTCGTCTCCAAAGAGCGATGCGCCAGATGGACCGTCCATGTTGGTGGGCCCAGACGCTCGATGCCCGCCTCAGGCCACTCCACCATGGTGATAGCGTCCTGGCTCACGTACTCCTCCAGGGCGAGGGCGTCGTCATCCCCGATCTCTTCGAGGCGGTACAGATCGAGGTGTTGCACCGTGTTACGGCCCGAATAGATGTTCGCGATGGTGAAGGACGGGCTACGGACCGGGTCTGTGACCTCCAGCCCCCGGGCCACCGCCCTGACGAAGGTGGTCTTCCCGGCGCCCAACGGGCCATACAACAGGACCAGATCCCCGGGCCGGAGGGCGCGGGCAAGCCTGAGTGCGGCTTCTTCGAGCTCGCTCAGCGTCACGTCGCGGCTTTCCAGCACCGCGTACGGCTCGACTACCACAGATGCAACTGCTCCGTACGTACCGGAGGCGGGTTCTTCCCAGCCTCCTCCTTAGCGGTATCCCCGGATGCCTGTGGCGCCCTGCCGCTGACCGGCGCCTCATCACCGATGGGCGCCTCGCTCCGCGCGGCGTTCGACGGCCCCAGTCCCCTCTCGAGCAAGATCCGGAGCTTCGCGAAATCCTCCACCAAGACCTGACGGTTCGCCGGCGCATACAAAGCAGCCGCCGGGTGGAAAACGGGGAATATCACCGTGTCGACACCGGAGAGGGTCCGTGCTTTCGCCTTCCCGTGAACAGCCGTCATGCTCAGCTCGGTTTCGGCCAGCAGCTTGGTGGCGAAACGACCCAGCGTACAGACGACCTTGGGCCGGATGATGCCGATCTGTTGCATGAGATAGGGACTGCACGCCTCGATCTCGTCGGGGGCGGGGTCACGGTTCTCCGGCGGCCGGCACTTCACCACGTTGGCGATGTAGACGTCGCCGCGCGCACGGCCGATGCCCTGCAACAACTCGGTGAGCAGCTTGCCGGCCTGCCCGACAAAGGGTTCACCCTGCCTGTCCTCATGAAAGCCGGGGCCTTCCCCCACGAACATCAACTCGGCCGCGGGGTCGCCCGCTCCGAAGACCACGTGTGTGCGGCCGCGGCAGAGGCCGCATTTGGAACAGTCGCGCAACGAGGCGGCAAGAGCGTCGAGCGCCTGCGCCGCGCCGTCCCGCTCGCGTGGGTGTCCGGTCGTGTCCATGATATCCAGATTATCAGATGACCCGCAGCCGGCGGCAGCAGCTCTCCCCTGCGCGCGGATGGCTTTGCCACCGTTGGGGAACGGGGCCGTTGCCCGGGGGCATAGGGGCTGTTATGCTACCGGCACGCCGGGTGGGGCGCGGGAGACACCTTGTTGGCGGACCGCCTACCGACAGGAGACGGAGCCGCCGGCGCCAAGATCCGCCCCGCCCGACGAACGGACCTGGTGAGCCGCGTCTGGTATCTGCGGGCAGAACTGGAACTGGCAGGCAATTCATCGATAACTCATCGACAAGCCTCCGCTTCGTCGTCATAGGTGCAGGTCGCCTGGGCGCCAGCCTCGCCCTTGCCTTGCGGGGCCGCGGTGCAAGACTCCTCGGCTATACCGCGCAGTCCGATGCAGGTCGCGCCCGGGCCGCTGGATGGCTGGGTGGGCAGGCGGCCGCCACACTCGCCGAGCTGGTCTCCACACAGCCTGACCTCTACGTCGCGGCCGTCCCCGACCAGGCCCTTCCCCACGTGGCAGAGGATCTCGCCGTTGCGATGGCCGGCGCCCGATCCATGGAGACCGTCGACCACCACTTCGGCGGTGTCTTTCCGCCCTATGTCGCTCACACCAGCGGCGCTACGTCGGTCGAGGTGCTGCGCCCCTGCGAGGAGGCGGGCGCCGCCACCTTCGTCTTCCATCCGCTGCAGACCTTCAGCGACCCGACCACAGGGACGAACCGCTTCGCGGGCGCCGCGGTCGCGATCACGCCCGCCGACCCGAGTCCGGAGTCCTCCGTCTTGGCGTTCGGCTCAGCCCTGGCGCGCGCGCTCGATGCCCGGCCTTTCTTCCTGCCTGACGAAAAACGCGGCCTCTACCACGCCGCGGCCTCACTCGCCTGCAACTACCTCGTGACCCTCGAGCATCATGCCGAGCATCTGTTCGTCGAGGCGGGACTCCCGAAGGACGAGGCTCTCTCGTTCTTCCTGCCCCTGGTGAGGACGACCCTCGAGAACATCGCTTCCCAGGGGACCATCCGCGCACTCACCGGCCCCCTCAGCCGGGGGGACGTGGTCACGATCGCGAGCCACCTCGAAGCCCTGGCCGCCGACGCTCGACACCTGCTGCCCCTGTACCGCGCGCTGGGGCTGGCGACCCTCGACCTCGTGAGGGCGCGAGAGGAGGTCCCCCCGCAGGCGATGGCCGAACTGGAACGGCTGCTGATGGATCCGCAGCCGTCATCTGCAGATACAACACGACCCGCGACACCGGGGGCATAATGAACGCACGCAACGACTCACACAGAGAGGGATCCGGGATGGCAGAGACTTCAGTAGCAACAGGCATCGCGACGGTAGTGACCGGCCGTCTGCACTTCGACACCAAGGGCGACGCCGACATGGTCAACCTCACCGCCGAGATCCGCCAGTTCGTGAAGGACACCGGCCTCTCCGATGGGGCGGTCACCGTATTCGTCCCGGGGGCTACCGGGGCGGTCACCACGCTCGAGTTCGAGCCTGGAGTCGTTCAAGACTTCAAAAACCTGTTCGATCGGATCATCTCCCCAACCGAACACTACGAGCACAACGTCACCCATCCAGACGTCAACGGCCATGCGCACGTACGTGCCGGGCTGCTTGGTCCCTCCCTGGTATTCCCATTCGAAGCCGGCGAGCTGTGCTTGGGCAGGTGGCAGGAGATCTGCTTCGTCTGTTTTGACAACCGTCCCCGCGAACGCACCGTCGTCGTCCAGGCCCTCGGCGTCTGCTGATACGGCTGAGCTGATCCTGGGCCCATCGTCTATCTGAGGAGGGATGCCTCGTGAAACCGGTACTGCAGCTGGCTCTCGATTTCGTCGATCTCCCCCGGGCGCTGCAGGTGGCTGAAGAAGCGGTCGCCGGCGGGGCCGACTGGCTGGAGGCGGGCACGCCCCTCATCAAGAGCGAGGGCTTGGAGGCCATCCGTGCCATCCACGCCCGCTGGCCCGACCGCGTCGTGGTAGCCGACATGAAGACCATGGACGCCGGCCGCGCTGAGGTGGAGTGCGCCGCCAAGGCCGGCGCGCGCGTGGTGGGAGTGCTGGGCGCGGCCTCCGACGCCACGCTCAAGGAGTGCGTGGAGGCGGCCCGCAACTATGGGGCCGAGATCGTGGTGGATATGATCCAGGTGCCCGACGTGGTGGCCCGCGCCAAGGAGGCCGAATCGTTCGGCGCGAACTACATCGGCATCCACCTGGCCATCGACGAGCAGATGCAGGGCAAGACCCC
>JAFGIH010000066.1 GCA_016929985.1 Thermoleophilia bacterium
AAGAGGATCGACGGGACGAGGGTGAGAATGTCCTCCAGCCGGCCCCCACTGCCTCCTACGAACACCCGGTCGAAGAGACCAAGACCCGCCCAGGTCTCCGGAGCCTCACCGGGCACGACGCGCACGTCGGTGAGGCCGAAGCGGTCCAGATTGGCCCGTAAGACTTCCAAGGCCTCCTCATCCCTCTCGATCACCACCACCTCACCCCGTGGGCACAGCAGACGGGCCTCGACCGACAGGCTGCCGGTTCCCCCACCGATGTCAAGCACCCGGGCCCGGGAGTGGAGATGGGCCTTGGCCATGAGGAGAGCCCGTACTTCCGATTTGGTCATGGGAACGGAACTCCGAACGAATCGGTCGTCAGGAATCCCGGGGGCCTCATGAGAGAGAGACGTTTCACTGTGCGCCATCGCGTGCCTCTTCTCGTTTACGACCGTCCGCACTCGCATTCTCGACAAGCACCACGGAGAGCGGTCCGAAGGCCACCAGCGCGATCTCACCGAAGCTCCCTTGGGTGATATGTTCATCCGGATAGCCGAGCCGCTCAAACACAGTCATGTTGCCCTCCAGACTGTCATCGAGCAGGGCTGCGGCCACGTAGCTGGGACCGCGGAGCGGATCGGTCAGTGCCAAAACACGCGGGTGCTGCCGGATGGCCGTCAACACCTCCGTGAGGTCCTTGCCGTGCGTGCTGGCGAATACGACAGATTCCCAACTCATCCGCAGCCGCGCCAGCGCCAGCTGCAGAGAGCTGACGCCCGGTACCACGCGCAACTCGCCAGCAGAAAAGCGGCGCGTCAGAGTGGAGAGGATGCCGTAACACGTGGGGTCGCCGCTCGCCAGCACTACGATGCGACGGTCGAGTCGGGAGCGGATGTCCGCTTCGAGACCGTCCATGTCGGTACCCACAACGATCTGCTCAGCCCCTGGAGCGGCGAAACCCGCCAGTTGTCGAGATCCGCCCACTACCACCTGTGCATGGCGGAGCGCATGCCAGCCGGCGGAGGTCATCAGGTCTTCAGGTCCGGGGCCCACGCCGACCACAGTGATCATCCCTCCGCATCCACACGGGTCCGCAGACGGCTCAGCCGGGGCTCTCAGGCGCTGACTACGACCGATCACCGTCTCGCCGTATCCCGCGAGCACGCAGTCAACGAGGGGCGGGCGGGTACCCGCCTCGCTCGCCGCGGACAAGGCCCGTGCCAAGCTTCTGGAAGCCGCCCTGTCGGCGATGTCGTCCCACACCTCCTCGAGACCCGCCTCTTGGAGCACAGGTACGGCCGCTTCCACCGTGGGCAAGTCGAGCAGTCTCCCCACCAGCCCCGCCGGGGCGCCGGCTGCCCCCGCGAGAGCAGCCACGGTCTCGAGACGGGCATCACCGTGGCGGCTGTGTGTGTCGAAGATGCCGGCAGCCACCTTGACCAGTTTGCCGACATGCCCCACCAACACGACCCGTTCGGCCCCTTTCTTGGCGCACTCGTCGAGGAGTGCGCCCAGGAAGTTGGAGCAACGGATCACAGAGGCTTCCGAAGCGCCCAACATCGCCTGAGCGACCCGCTCGCCAAAGCCGCCGGGGGCCAGATACAGAGTCCTTTCGCCGGACGCAAGAGCCACATCCACCTGCGGCACGAGAGAGCGCAACCAGGCGTCCTCGGAGCGAGGCACCACCCGGCCGCTGGTTCCAAGGACGGACAGGCCCCCAACGATCCCCAGCCGGGGGTTGAACGTCCGTTCGGCGAGAGCGGCGCCCCCGGGTATGCTCACCGTGACCCGGCAGCGTCTGTCACCGAGAACCTCCTCGAGCGCGTCGGCGATCATAGCCCTGGGGACCGGGTTGATCGCGGGCTCCCCCACCCCGAGTTGAAGGCCGACCCGGGTCACGGTGCCGACGCCCGCGCCTGCGACGAACTCCACCCGGGAACGAGGCTCGGGGACCGACTCGCGCTCCGGCCCGCCGGCGCGCTTGTTGTCGAGCAGTTCCAGATCGACCCGAACGATCACCCCGTTCGTTGTGTCCGGATCGTCGCCGGCATCCTTGACGACCTCCGCCCAAGCCCTGGCACGGTCCACCGCCCGCACTGCCTTGACGGGCAGGGTTGCACGTTCGCCCCCCGGAAGATCTATGACCACCGGCGCCTCCTGCCTGTTGGCAAGCGCCAGTGCCGCGGCCTTGGCGGCCGCGGCCGCACAGGCCCCGGTGGAGAATCCTAGACGCCCTGCCGGCGCGACCGTCACGAGCTTCTCACCATGCGCAGAAGAGCGTTCACTGCAGCCGCAGCCAAAGAGCTACCCCCTCGGGTCCCCTCGATGGAGATCCAGACGAGGTCTGACGCCATGAGCGCGACCTTCGACTCCGCGGCATCGACGAATCCCACCGGCATCCCGATCACGAGAGCGGGCCGGGCCACACCGGCGCCGGCAACCGCAAGCACCTCGCGCAGACCGGTCGGTGCGTTGCCTATGGCGACCACCGCCCCGTCCATACGGTCCGCCAAGAGGCGCATCGCGATGGCAGCACGAGTACGACCTGTCTTCGCAGACTCCCTGCTCACGGCATCGTTCGCGATGCCGCAGATGACCTCCCCGCCTAGTCGGTTCAGTCGTCCCCGGTTGACGCCCGAGAGCACCATCTGGGTATCGACCACCACATCCGCACCTCGGCGGAGCGCCTCCACCGCGGTTGCCACGGCTTCAGGGTGAAAACGAATCGCTTCCGCCAATTGTGGATCACCGGAGGCGTGCACCATCCTCATGACCACGGGCAGCTCGCGGAGTCGGCAGCAATGCGGAGGCAGCAGGGAAGCGATAATCTCCATGCTCCGCGTTTCTATCTCCTCCGGGCGCAGCGCCCTTGAATACATGTCTTCCAGACGGCCGCTGCCGGAGTCGTCCAAGCCTGTCATCGGCTCGCCTTGATGAGAACAGACGCCTCCGCGATCCGGTCCAACACGACATCGACGATGCGTGGGTCGGGTCCCAAAGGAGCACCGTAGCGGAACACCACCGATGGATGCTGGTCCGCCAACTTCGAGAGCATCTCAGGAATGTCGTGCAACACATGGTTTCCATCGAAGAGCAGGCATGGTTCCACGATGATCTGATCCACCTGTTCGGCCGCTGCTTCCCGCACCGCCTGGGAGAGGCTCGGCTCCGCCAGCTCCATGAACGCCGGTAACACCACGCCGCCACGTCGCTGCCGCACCTCGTCCACCAATTGGAGAAACTGCTCGGTGGCCGCCGCCGAACGGCTGCCGTGGCCGATGACTATCAGGGCATCATTCATGCGCTTCCTTTCTGCCGCTTCGAGTGCGCCGGGACGCGGAGAAGGCGGCGCACGTCTTCAACCAGTGCTCGATCGCCCGTGGACACCCAGCAAAATGAAGATGGATGAACGAGGCGAAGAGGTCGGCGCGGACGAATCCCTCCGGCCGGTCGTTGATCATGTATGCAGGCGAGGACCCGGCAAGACGGGCGCGATCGATCACACACTCTGAATAGTGGAACTCGTGCCCCCGCAGTACGTCGCCGGCATGACCCAAGAGACAATCCCGGGCCAGCCTCGCTTCTCGGTAGCCCATGGCCTGCAGACGCGTTTGCATGATCACTCGCCCCGGTACCGCGCCGACCAGATTCACGCGCCGGCCCTTGACGTCCTCTAGCCTCTCGCACAGATAGAGGAGACCTCCACACTCCGCGTACGTTGGCAGGCCCCCCGAGATCGCCTTGCGGATGCTCTCACGCAGAGTCACGTTCCGCGAGAGCGCCTCGGCATGCAGCTCCGGATACCCGCCGCCCAGATAGAGCCCGTCACATCGAGGCAAAGCGTGAACCTCCAAGGGACTGAAGGGAACAAGGACGGCACCGGCACGCTCGAGCGCCTCTAGGTTGTCCTGGTAGTAGAAGGCAAACGAAGAGTCCAAAGCAACCGCGATGCGGACTTCTCGACCGCCGGACCTTGCGGACGCCCGATTCTGGACAGACGAATCCGCCAAAGACACGCCGCTCTCGCTCTGCTTCAAGCCCCCCTCCGGGCTCGGCCGGTCGGGCTGCGCCATCTCGGAAGCGAGTTGCAGCAGACCATCGAGATCGAGGTGCAACTCCACCAGGTTGGCCAGCTCTACAATCACCCGTTCGGCTTCCTCGGCGATCTCGTCCGCCAGCACCAACCCCAGATGGCGGGAGGGCAGAGCCGCGCCCGTATCCCCGGGTAGGTAGCCGAGAATCTTGACTCCGGCGCGGCTGATAGCCTTGGAGGCCGCTTTCCGATCCCTGCGAACCGCCCATCGGTTGAGGATCACCCCCTCTACATGCACGCGCTCATCGTACGTTCGGAACCCAAGCGTGAGCGCTCCGATGCTTGCCCCCATGCGGGATGCGTCCACGACCAGAACCACCGGCGCTCCCAGCAGGGCTGCGATGTCGGCGGTGCTCGAGGGCGCGACCCCGTTGCGATGGCCATCGAACAGCCCCATGGCCCCTTCCACCACAACGATATCGACCTGGTCGCCATTGAGGGACACGGCCCGCTCGACGGCCTCGCCGCCCATCATCCATATATCGAGGTTGCGCCCGAACCTACCGGTCGCGAGCACCTGATAGCCGGTGTCTAGGTAATCGGGGCCGACCTTGAACCCCTGCACCCGTAGGCCCCGGTTGCGAAACGCCGCCATGATACCCAGAGCGACGGTTGTCTTGCCTTCGCCGCTTCGCGGGGCCGACACAACGAGCATAGGCGGCCTCATCAACGGACGCCCTCCTTGGTGAGCCCACCGAAGGCCCTGTCAAAGGCGCGCAGTGTCTGTTCCACGACGTCATCCGTATGGACGGCGCTCACGAACGCGACCTCGAATTGACTGGGCGCGAAGTAGAAACCCTCTCCCAGCATGGCGTGAAAAAAGCGGGAGTACCGTTCTACGTCTGCGTACTCCTTGGCCGTGGCGTAGTCAAAGATCTCGGCACCCACCTTCTTGAGGAAGAACAGGCCGAAGATGCTCCCTTCGCAGTCCACCTGCACAACCAGTCCATGTCGGGCTGCCAGCTGCCCGACACCATCGACGAGCGTCCGCGTCCGTCTGCTCACCTCGTCCAAGGCCCCAGAATCCAGAAGCGTCTTGAGAGTGGCTATGCCGGCGGAGGTGGCCAGAGGATTCCCAGAAAGAGTCCCCGCTTGATACACGGGGCCCGAAGGCGCGACGTGCTCCATGATGGCCCGTCTGCCTCCGAAGGCGCCCAAAGGGAGACCGCCCCCGATCACCTTTCCCATGCAGGTCAGATCGGGATCCAGATCCCACAGCCCTTGCGCCCCTTTCATGCCGACCCTGAAGCCTGTGATGACCTCATCCAAAATGAACAGAGCGCCGAACTCCCGACAGAGATCTTGAACGCCTGCCAGAAACCCAGGAACCGGGCGTACAAAGCCGGTATTTGCGAGCAGAGGCTCGGTGATCACAGCGGCGACGCCGGCAGGATCACCCTTGAACACACTACGGAGCACGGACAAGTCGTTGAAGACAGCGACGATGGTCTTCGAGGCGACCTCCCGCGGCACCCCGGGCGAATCCGGCAGACCGAGGGTAGAGACACCGCTGCCCGCGGCGGCAAGAAAGCCATCGCCGTGTCCGTGGTATGCGCCCGCGAACTTCACTATCTTATCCCTTCCGGTGAAAGCCCTGGCCAGGCGCACAGCGCTCATCGTCGCCTCGGTACCGCTGTTCACCAGCCTTACCATCTCCACAGCAGGGAACGCGCCCACGAGCAGATCCGCCAGCTCCACCTCGAGCGCAGTAGGCGCGCCGAAGCTGGTACCACGGGCAATGGCTGTGTTCAGTGCTCGGGTCACCGCGGGATGCGCGTGACCCAGCACAAGTGGTCCCCAGGACTGGACGTAGTCCACGTACCGGTTGCCGTCGACGTCCCACAGGTAGGGACCTTCGCCCCGGCTGATGAAGCGCGGAGTGCCCCCGACCGAGGCAAAAGAACGCACCGGGCTGTTCACGCCGCCGGGCATGAGAAGCCTTGCTTCATCCCAAAGTCGCTGCGACTCGCTCACCCGCACTGAAACTGCCCCACCACATCGCTCACGTCCGTGAACCGGCCGCGCAACCACAGGGCTGCATCCTTGGCGAAGTACGTGACGATCATGTCCGCCCCCGCTCGTCGGATCGCGATAAGCGACTCGAGCGCCGCGCGGTTCAGGTCCAGCCAGCCCCTCTCGGCAGCCGCGTGGATCATCGAATACTCGCCGCTCACCTGATAGCCCGCCACGGGCAGGTCGAACGAATCACGCACCGCCCGTATCACGTCCAGGTAGGGAAGCGCCGGCTTGACGATGATCATGTCGGCGCCTTCAGCCACGTCCAGACCCGCTTCGCGATGGGCCTCACGGCAATTGGCCGGATCCATCTGGTACTGAGCTCG
>JAFGIH010000629.1 GCA_016929985.1 Thermoleophilia bacterium
GGACGCCGTCCAGAGTATGCCGGGAGGGCGGCTCCACGGACGGTGCGAGCTCTGCGGTGAGATCCACCGCAACCCGGACATGCGGTATCGGTGCCCCGACTGCGCCATCGAAGTCTGCGTGATCCACGCGCAAGAGCTCGAGTACGCCTGTCCTCACTGCGGGGGCCGGCTGGAACTGAGCTCGGAGGCGGAGCCATGAAGACCGCCATCTACACGCCGGAGGAACTGCGCTGGCGTCCGATCGAGCACGCCCTGGAACTCATGACCTGCAAAGAGTTCGCCGCCGTGGCCGGCTGCGACAGGAACTCGGCAAACCGCGCCATCCGCGGTGAGCGGGAGCTTGAGCCATGTGAGGTCGCTCTTCTCAGGAGATGGCTGGAGGGGCTGTCCAGTACGTCGGCCCCTAGAGGGTGATTCCTGATGGCCCGGCTTCGTAACCGCATCGTCAAGGCCGACTACTGGGGGGACGGTGATCTCTTGAGAATGCCGAGGGACATGCGCGACACCTACCGCGGCCTTTGGGCCATCGCCGAGGACTCCGGCTGCTTAGAAGACGACCCCTTCACCTGGAAGCTACTCCTCTGGCCAGGACCCTTCGATGCCGATATCACCGTGGACCTCATTGCCCAGTGGCGCGATGAACTGATTGATGCCAGCAAGCTGGTGCCATACATCGTCGACGGCCGCAGGTACTTCTTCATCGAACCATTCCACCGTCACGAGCACCCCCGCAACCCTCAGAAAAACGACCTTCCTCTACCCCCATGGGTGTTGTGGGTACCGAGCGAGAAGGACCCACGAAAGGGCTTGTACAACGTCGATTGGGGCGGGCTCGCTGCCTACCTGGAAGCCAAAACAGGGCTTGTACAAGACGATACGGGCAGCGCCGTAGTACCTAAAGGTGCTTGTAAGACCGTTGTACAAGCGTTGAACAACGATAGTACAAGCGTTGTACAAGGCTTGTCCCCCGCGCGTCCTGCCCTGCCCTGCCCTGCCCGGTACGGTACGGTACAGAACCATATTCCCGTAGGGGGCGCAGAAGCCGCGCCCGACGGAGACGAATTCGCCGACATCGACTTCGGAGAACCACAATCGGACACGGAAAAACCATCGAAGAACGGCAAGCGACCGAAGAACGACACCCCTGAGCGGGCCCCGGTGGAGAACGCCGGCACCATGGTGGCGTTCCTGGTCGACTATGCACGCGAGATCGGCTTCACCCTCACGGGAACCAAGAAGGGCCACTTCGCCCGGGCCATAGGCGACATCTGGAAGGCGGGCGTGGACCCCGAGATCCTGCGCGAGTCGATACGCCAGGCCCTCGAGAACAACAAGAGTCCCGCGTACCTGGTGGACGTGGTGAACGACCTGAAGGGAGGTGGCCGTGGAAAAGCTCAGCGAGATTCTGGACGGAGCCAACATGGCGAGTGGGAGTAGGACCGTGGTGGAGGTGACCTGCACGATCTGCGGCCGATCATTCACGTGCGAGCAGCACTACGTGAGCTACGCCGGCGAGACCCGGCCCGTCCCGCCGCCGACGGTCTGTCCTGAATGCACGAAGCAAGCGGAGTACGCCCAAGCGCTTCAAGAGCGGCAGGCTTGGTTCGATCGCACCATGGCCCGGTACCGCGACGGCCACCTGGGGACCAGACTCGCCGGCGCGAGCTTCAATGACTTCATCGCCGGCCCCCATAACGCCGCCGCCCTCGAGGCGGCCCAGCGGTGGCTGCCAGCGGAGCCGAGGCCCAACCTCCTACTGGTAGGGCCCGTGCAGAGCGGCAAGAGCTACGTGGCGGCCTGCATCCACAACGCACTCCTGGCCGCGCAGCAACCCGCGTACTGGCTGAACGCCGAATCGCTCGTCTCTAGGATCCGGCGCGGCTTCACCGACCGGGAAGCCACCATGAAGGCCAACCGGTGGCAGGAAACCGCTGAGACCGCACCGGTGCTGTTCCTGGACGACCTGGGGAAGGCCCACCCGGGTAAGGACATCTCCTGGGTGGAGGAGACCTTCTACAGCATCATCGAGGCCCGCTACCGTGACGAGCTCCCCACGGTGGTGACCACCGAATGGAAGGCCGCCGCCCTGACGGAGCGGGTCGGGGAGAGCGTCGTCTCGCGCCTGGCCCACGGAGCGTGGGCCGTGGGGATCGATCGGCCCCCGACGCCGTACCGTCGGACCGTGGAGGCCCCCAGGTGAGCGAGGAAAACGTGAAGTGGCTGCTCGAGGTGCTGCGCGACGAAATGGCCAGACATGACCGTTTCAGGCGCGACGTCCTGACAGTGCTGGCCGCCATCATACGGTCCCAGGGCGGGACTCTTCGGGTCTCCAGAGCGGCGCTCGCCGGGGGCCGGCCGGACCAATACATCACGATGACCAACGACCTGGAGACCGGCGATGTGGTCTACCGGCTCCAGACCCTGCCACTGAAGGAGGCCGGCCGGTGAAATGCCTGAGCGTCCGCCAACCCTGGGCCGCCTGGATCCTCATGGAGGCCAAGGACGTCGAGAACCGGACCTGGTCGACCCGGTACCGGGGCCCGCTCTTGATCCACGCCGGCGCCCGCGAGGATCCGTGGGTCAACGCCGCGCTCGGCGCCCTGCCCTATGAGGCCACCTGGCAATCGAACCGCCTGAGCGCACATCTCAGGCGCAATGACCTCGACCGGTGGCAGACCGCTCACACCTGCGGGGCCATCCTGGGGCAGGTGGAGCTGGTCGACTGCCGACGCGACTGCCGATCGCCATGGTACGAGGCCGGCGCGATCGGGTGGGTGCTGGCCGACCCGGTCATCTTCTCCGAGCCCATTCCCTATCGGGGGCGCCTGGGGCTCATGACCGTACCCGACGAACTGCTGAGGAAGAACGGCGTTGAAGTACCGCTGGCTTGACTGTGAGCGCACCGTCCCGTTTCTGCCACCAGCAGGGCCATCCCGGCCGTCTGCTAGGCTTCCCGTCCGGAGGGGTGAC
>JAFGIH010000630.1 GCA_016929985.1 Thermoleophilia bacterium
ACGATGCTGAGACCAAGGCCGGTGCCCCCGGTCTCTCGAGAACGGGCTTTGTCCACACGGTAGAACCGCTCGAACACGCGCTGCTGGTCGGCCAGGGGTATGCCCACGCCATTATCGGAGACACTGAGGACGGCCCATTGACGGCTATCAGAACTCGTCTCCGTCTTGAGGCGGAGTTCAATGAGTCCTCCCGGCTCGGTATAGCGGATGGCGTTTTCGAGGAGATTGCGCGTGAGCGTGCGCAGTGCGACCTCGTCTCCCTGCATCACGACCTGGTCCATCGTCTCCACCACCAGTTGGTGCTGCTTGGCTTCAGTCTGGGCCTGCAACTCGTCCGCCGTCTGCCCCACCAGAGCGCTCAGGTCGAACGGCGTCGATCCGGCCCCGGGGGCAGTTTGCGGCTCTTCCAGCCTGGATAGAGTGAGGAGGTCGTTGGTCAGGTCACCGAGCCGGCTCACCTCGGTAGATAGTCTGGCGACGAACTTCGCGGCCTGCTCCGGATCATCTTTGATCGCGCTTTGGAGAGTCTCGGCGAGAAGGGACAGACCGGCAAGGGGCGTCTTCAGTTCGTGCGAGACGTTCGTTGCAAAGTCGCGGCGCATCTGTTCAGTGGCAAGCCGCGCCGTCTCGTCACGTACCACGAACAGCGTCTGACCTGCTATCGAGCGGTCGTCCTGCCCTCTCGAGGCCTGGGCCCCCGGGGACCGGAGTGGGACGACCTCTACGCTGAGCAATCTTCCGTTCGGGAGCTCCACAACTTCTGTGATAGGGCGTTCCACAGCGTGGGCTTTCTCGGCAAGTGTGTGTGCTGGGAACGAGCGCGCGGCCAGCACCAGCGGACTCCCGGTCGCTCTGGAGAGGTCGGTGCCAAGGATCCGGCTTGACGCCGGATTGCTCCGCAGCAGGTGCCCGTCGGATTCCATCAGCAGCACGCCCTCGCTCATGGCCGCGAGTATCTCTTCGGTGCGCTCCGTCTCGGCGCCAAGCTGTTCGTCTCTTGTCTCCAGTTGAGCGGCCATAGTGTTGAGCGACTCTCCCAGTTCCCCCAACTCATCACTACGCATCACACTCGTGCGGTGTTTGAAGTCACCCGCCGCTACCTGGGCGGTCATGTACCGCAGGCGTTCTAGTGGCCTAGTTATGGTGCGGGTGTAGAAATAGGCGACCGCCAAGGTGGGCAGCAAGAGAGCGGCCCACACGATCAATGGTATGCGCCACGAGGCGGCCAGCATGGAATCGATCAGGGAGGCCGGTTGAGCGATGCGAAGCACGCCTCCTGACCAGGCGGCTTCACCGGCCGGTAACGGGACGGCTACATAGATCTCTTCTTGACCCAGCGTGGTGGAATCGCGTCGCTCGCGGGCTTCGTTGCCACTCAATGCCTGCTTCACCTCCGGCCGGTCGCCGTGGTTCTCGAGCGCGGCGGGATCGGCTTCGGAGTCCGCCAAGACCCAGCCCTTGCTGTCGATCACCGTGAAGCGGGCATCAGTGGCCGCGCCGATGCTCCCAGTGAGTCTCTGGAGAGCGGTGGCCGCATCTGCCGCGTTCGTTGTGCCGGCAACGTCGGCCATAAGCGTGGCGGCGTACTGGTGCGCCTGCCTGGACATCTCATCTTCGAGTCGCTCAAGGAAGGCTCCACGCAGCCCAAGAGCGGCCACCAGCGCGACTATGCCGGCAAAGATCAGCATGCCAAGAGCGAAAGCGAGCGGAAGCCTCCAGCGGATGCGCGCCGGCCACATCTTCATCGCCGCGGCTCCAACCGGTAGCCCACGCCTCGGACCGTCTGAATGGATACCTCGGCGCCCACCTGTTCCAGCTTTGCCCGGAGATGGCGGACGTGCACGTCCAGAGTCCGCGACGCCGGGCTGTAGCGCTGATGCCAGACCCGCTCGACGATCTCTTCTCGCGGAAAGAGGTGCCCCGGCCGTGACAGCAGGAGGTCCATGAGGTCGAACTCCTTGGGGTTGAGCGAAACCTCGTTCGTCACCGTGCGTATGACATGGGTGTCGCGGTCGAGAAGGAGATCCCCCGTACCGATGGTGCCCCCCCCCACAGACGGCCCTGCGACCGCGATACCGACCGGCGCACGCCTCAAACGCGCCTGGATGCGCGCCAGGAGCACGTCCAAGTCGAAGGGCTTGGTTATGTAGTCGTCGGCTCCCGAGTCGAACCCCTCCAGCACGGTCTCGCGCTCGCTGCGGGCGGTAAGCATGATGATGGGGAGGTGGGGCTTTCTCCGCACGATCTCTCTGCTGGCCGCCATGCCGTCGAGCCCGGGCAGCATGAGGTCCATCAGAACGAGGTCCACATTGCTCGAAAGCGCAGTCTCCAGACCGGAACGGCCATTGTGCTCCTGTAGCACCTCGTAGCCCGCTCTGCGGAGGTTGTAGGCGACGAGGTCGGAGATGGTGGCGTCGTCTTCCACCAGAAGGATGCGCTTCTGCTCGCTGTCGGTCACCGGCACTCCCTGGGCGAGGACCTCGTTGACCCCCACCGACAATTTACACACCCCTAACACACTGTTAACACCGGCTTCTGTCGCCGTTGTTAGCCTACCAGACAGGACAGGGGAAAGAAGAAGAAAGTGAGGAAGACAGGGATGATCGTGAAGAAGAGGCACAAGGGCCCGGCCGCCGTCCTGGTACTTGCGCTACTCGTTATCGGGCTCGTCGGCGCAGCCGCTGTGGGCTGTGGTGGCTCGACTGATCTGCCCGCCGCCGGCGGCGTCGCCACCACCGCAGCTGGTTCTGGCGGGCAATCCGCTCCCCGCGCCGCCGGCCTCAACGGCGCCGGCGCCACCTTCCCTGAGCCTCTGTACATAGAGTGGGTCGGGGAGTTCCAGGCTGCCAACCCCGAGGTCACCATCAACTACCAGGGCATCGGCTCCGGGGGCGGCATAGAGCAGTTCACCAAGCTGACCGTGGACTTCGGCGCCTCGGATGCTCCCATGAAGGACGAAGAGGTCACCGCCGCGGAAGCAGCCGGAGGCGCCAAGGTTCTTCACATCCCCACCGTGTTCGGGGCCGTAGTTCTGGCCTACAACCTGGAGGGCATCGAAGATCTGAAACTCGACCCCGACACCTTGGCCGCCGTCTTCTTGGGGACGATCACCTCCTGGAACGACGCCAGGCTGGCCTCTCTGAACCCAGGGGTGACGCTGCCCGACAGGCCCATCCAAGTGGTACATCGCTCCGATTCGTCCGGCACCACCAGCATCTTCACCGGATA
>JAFGIH010000631.1 GCA_016929985.1 Thermoleophilia bacterium
GGAAGCTTGAACTCCACCGTGCCGGTGTCGACGATCTCGGCGGCGCCTTCGGCCACTACCTCACCCTTGTTCATGACCGACACTCCGGCCGTACCGATACCCGGCCTGTCTCCGTCGGTGAGCGTGAACGAGAAGGAGGCGGTCTCACCCGACCTCAGCACGCTCGGTACGAGAGCTACGTAGCCGTCGGCATTGCCAGCGTCCTGGGACAAAACGGCCGTCGTGGTGACCGTCGATGATGTCACCTCAGCCTCATCGCATGCCACGAGCGACCCCGCCAGCACGAGCGCCAGCACGACCAGGGTCACGAAGCCCAACCTACCCATGATCAACCTCCCAGTATTGATAGCGGCTCTGACGCTGCAGGCCGGGTGGAACGTTCCTGCAACCGAGCCACGACGGGTTCAGATGGCCCCTTTCCGCGCCTCGAGGGACAGGGTGTGGGCGGCCGCGAGCGGCTCGGGCAAACGGCGCCGTCCGGTAGACCAGGCCAGTGCCAGGGCTATCGCACTGGGCAGATCGACCAAGTGGCCCGGTGACACGTAGACCGGCTTGACCCTCGGCTTGAGCCGGATGGAGGCTCCTTCCGCACCACGGTCCGTTCGCAGCACGTAGTAGTCACCCCGCTCGGGCCCGGGAGCCTGGACTATGGGATGGTAGGGCGTCTTGGGCACCCCAATGGTGGGAAGACCCAGTACAACGCCGACGTGGGAGGCCATACCCAGCCCGCGCTCGTGCACCACACCATGGGCATCGAGAAAGACGAGGCCGGGCTCGACCTCCAGGTACGAGAGCACCTCGAGCGTCAGCCTACCCTCTCGAAAGGCAAGATAGCCGTGCTCGAAGGGGCTGTCCGGTACACCTTGGGCGGTTGTGCGGGTCAGGATCTTGAAACGGCGGTCCATGACGACGGCGGCGGCCCAGGCACGAGACCCGTCCTTTGAATACGAGACATCCACGCCCGCCACGTAGCGCGGGCTCCCAGGGCCATCGGCCGGGAGCCGCTGCAACACCACATGCGACGCCAGGCGCTCTTGGATGGCCGCCGCCTCATGACGGGCCACCCGCCAATCGTGACCCGGTCCGCCCACTCTCCGCGGTCCGTCACGTTCCGCGGTCCGAGCCGGTCAGTAGTTGACAGCGCGAGGGAGACCCTTGGCCTGCTCCACCCAGGACGTGACCTCTTTCAGAGTGGGGACCCTCCGCACCAGGTTTTTCTCTTCGTTGACCTCGACCATCTTGGCCTGCAGGTTCTCGGCCTTGCGTTGTGCAAGCTCGGCCACGGTGTCAACGCCGGCAGCTTCGAGCAGATCGGAGAACTGCTCGCCCACGCCTTTGACGCGAAAAAGGTCCGACATGTTGACCCAGCGTAGGATCAGCTTGGCGCTGATGCCGGTCGTGGCGGCCAGATCCGTGCGCCCCTTCGCCGTCGCCCCAGCTTTGAGCAACGCTTCCGTGGTCTTCAGCCCAACAGCGTTCAACTTCTCCGCGTTGGTGGGGCCTATGCCTTCGATCTCCTTGACGTTGGCCATGAGGACTCCTTGTCGGCAGTCGGTTGCGGTCAGTCCCATGGTAGTCCCACCAGCGCGATGTTGGAAGCACGTTCTGCTAGACCGTGACCCTCAGCACCTCTTCCACCGTGGTGATACCCTGCAGCACCTTCTGGCGGCCGTCCTCACGGAGCAGCTTCAGACCCTCGGCGAGGGCCTGCCCCCTGATCTCGTCGCTGCTCGCGTGGTCGAGCACCAGTCGTCGGATCTCCGCGGTGATCGGGAGAACCTCGAACAGACCGATCCTTCCACTGTAACCGGTTCCGTAACATCTCTTGCATCCTATTGCTTTTGCAATAGTCTTTGCCTCATCACCCAGAAAGCCTCGCTCCTCCTCGGTCAGGCTCGACCCAGAGAGCTTCACCGTCTCCTTGCACCGATTACACAGCCGCCGTGCAAGCCTTTGCGCGACTATCAACTCCAGACCGGACGCGATCAGATAGGCGGGCACCCCCATCTCCAAGAGGCGGGTGAGAGCGGATGCAGCATCATTCGTGTGCAGTGTGGAGAGGACCATGTGACCCGTGAGGGATGCCTCCGTAGCCATGAGAGCAGTCTCGAGGTCGCGTATCTCGCCCACCATGATGATGTCGGGGTCGCTGCGCAGAAGCGATCTCAACGCCGAGGCGAAGGTGAGCCCGATATTCGCCCGTATCTGGGTCTGAAGGATGCCCGGCATCCGGCGTTCCACCGGGTCTTCAACCGTGTAGATCTTGACGTCGGGTCTGTTTATCTCCGCGAGACCGGCGTAGAGAGTCGTCGACTTGCCCGATCCGGTCGGTCCGGTGATGAGGATCTCCCCCCAAGGTCGCCTGATCGTCTCTCGGAAGCTCGCCAGCTCGTCTTCGCCCATCCCCAGTCCCTCCAGGGTGATAGTAGACGAGCGATCGTCGAGCAGGCGCACGGTCACGTTCTCTCCAAACACGGTGGGAATACTGGCGATGCGCAGATCGATCGAACCGTCCTCCGCCCTGAACGTCGCACGGCCGTCTTGAGGCAGGCGCTTGTCGGCGATATCCATATCGCCCAAGATCTTCACGCGTGAGATGACTCCTTGCTTCATCTCGGAATCTATCTCGGTCAGAGCGTGAAGCACGCCGTCGACCCTTAGGCGCACCGCCATACCCTTGGCATGCGGCTCGAAGTGGATGTCGGAAGCTTTGCGCCGCACTGCACTCATGAGGATGTCGTCCACCAACGTGACCACGGCTGTGTACTCGGCCGCTTCCCGATCGTTCGCTCCGAGCGTTTGAACATCGAGTGGGTCGGCCTCGAGTCGCCCGCCTTCGGCGAACACCAGGTCCAAAGCCTCGCTCATGGCGGCCGGAGTGACCGGGACCGGCCTGACTTCAAGCCCGGTTATGAGTCGCACGTCGTCAATAGTGACCACGTCGGCCGGGTCGACCATGGCAAGGATCAGGGCTCTCTCGCCCTCCACGTCCACGGGGATCACCTGCCGAGTCCGACAGAACCTCTCAGTGAGCAGCTTCGACACGCCGGGCCGGGGAAGCAGCTCGCCAAGCCCCGAGAGGCTATAGGTGCTCTGCCACGCGAGGGCCTCGTCGAGCTGCGCGGTCGTGATGAAGCCAAGCTGGCCAAGGGCCTCCCCCAGCCTCGCCCCGGTCTCACTCTGATGACGGATGGCGACGACCAACTGCGCGCTGGTGATGATTCCCCGGTCGACAAGGATGTCGCCGAGACGTAGACCTCGAGAGTGCTGACCAGACGGAGGCATATCTTATCCCCTTCGCTCTTTGCCCGACGGCAGCATATCACTACAATAGCCTGCGACCATCAAGGAGAGCGCATGAAGTCACCGGCCCTGGGCCCCATACACGACCGCATCACTGCGATAGGCATCTCTGAGTACCCCGCCTATGTCATCCAGGGCACGCATAGGACCCTTATGATCGACTCGGGGGTGAATCATCTGGGTCCGCTGTACCTTTCGTCGCTCGCGGATCTCCTGGGAAATGTGTCACGGCTCGACTACCTGTTGCTGACCCACTCCCATTACGACCACGTAGGGTCGGCTGGGTACCTGCGGCGGTTCATCCCCGGCCTCAAGATCGGCGCACACGAGAGAGTAGCGGAGCTGGTGCGGAAGCCGTCGGTGCTCGAAAGGATGGACCGGCTCAGCGCGAGCCACGACGAGTTGCTCCGCCACAACCCGGCCGGCGAGGACGTCACCACGGGTCCCTTTGAGATCGATGTCACGCTCAAGCAAGACGATGAGATCGATCTGCGAGGGCTGACCTGCATCGTGTATGAGACCCCCGGACACACCAGAGACTCGCTCGCTTTCTACTTCCCCGAGATCAAGGCCCTCTTCCCGGGCGATGCCACGGGGGTCCTCAGAACCGGACCGGGGACGCCCCTACAGGTTGAGTTCGTCGCCTCGTACCAGGACTACGTGGACTCGCTGAGACTCATGGTCTCTCTGCGGCCGGAATGCGTCTGTCTCCCCCACAACTGGGTGCTCACCCATGAAGATGCGACTGAGTTCCTCGCATATTCACTGGCCGAGACATCCCGATACCGCGCGTTCATAGAACGTTGCCTGGAGGAAGCCGGGGGCGACGTCGAGGGGGCTATCGAGCGCTTGCTACACGTCCATTTCGGCCCCGGGGGCGTGGCGCCACAACCGACGCTCTCCGACATCACCAACATCACGGCCCAGGTCAGACTAATCGCCGGTCTTCAGGGTGGCCACTGAGGCGGAGTCAGCGCTTTCAACGCATCCTGCGCAGGATGAAGATTGCGGTGCCCAGGACGATGAGCCACCCTACGTGAGCGCCGGCGAGCCCCAGAACCACCGTGAACACCCAGGCCAAAGACCGCCCTTGCCTTGAAGCTCAGTCTAACAGCAGCCTCAGCACTGGCGGTTGCGCCCGGCCGGCTGTACTGTGGACTCCGACCGGGATGCGCGGGCGCCGACCTGCATGCGATGATGCGCACCTGCCGGAGGCGCGCCGTCCGGTGAAGCCGAGAAAGGAGCGTAGGTGGCGACAAAGCAGAGATGGGAGTACAGAGTAGTGCTCTGGAGTTCGTGGGACATGAGCCTCCTCGAGCACACACTGAACGATCTTGGCGATGAGGGCTGGGAAGTGGTGGCTACCATGAACGAGACCCTCGTCCTCAAGCGGCCCCAAGCGGGTCAGGAAGACGGCGGGGACCCAGGCGCACTTCAAGAATAGCGGGTGAAGACCTGGGCACCGCCGGATCGAGCGCCGGCCTGGTCAGTCCACGGGCCGGACTGCTACCGGGCACGACACTGACCGAAATCGGTCGCCATCACCGTGAGTCTGTCGCAGTGGACGCCGCCGATCCACAGGCTCGTCACGTCTTGACGCATCTGTGCGAC
>JAFGIH010000632.1 GCA_016929985.1 Thermoleophilia bacterium
ATGGGATTCGAGGTACTGGCCGAGCATTTCGGGGCCGGAGAGATGCAGCCGCTCACCGTGCTCCTAGTGGACCCGGACGGCTACGACACCCCCGCGGGGCTCGCCCGGACCCGTGCCCTCGAGACACAACTGGAGGGCCTCCCCCATGTGGCGCTGGTACGGAGCTTCAACAACTCGCTCCCGGACGACGGCACGCTGAGCGTAGCCGGCCAGCTGGGTACGGTGGCCCAGGAGGTGCGCGAGGGCACCACGGCGCTGGAGGCGGCAGCGGGCGGGGACGATCCGGCCGGCCGGTTGGCGACCGCCGCCGCCGGGCTGACCGGCGTTTACGGGTACCTGGTCGAATTGGCTGCCGCCTACCCGGAGGTCCTCCGGGAACCCGGCTACGAACAGGCAGCAGACGCTCTCGCCGATCTCGCCGCCCTCGCCCAAGCGGTCGGGGGTGGTGCATCCGGTGACGGCACGCAGGGCAGCGCTGCCGGGTCGTCGGGCGCCGCTTTGCCGATCGAGGAGGCCTCGGACGCCCTCGAGTCGCTCGCCGCCGGTCTCGACGCACTCCAGGTGTCGTTCGCCGAGAGGACAGACGCCATCCTTCTTCCCGAACTCTACCTCCAGAGCAATGCGGGGCTCAAGAACCTGCGTGACGCCTACTTCTCGGCGGAGGGCGACGCCGCCCGGCTGCAGGTGGTGCTGGACACCGGCCCTTACAGCCCTGAAGCCATCGGCGCCGTGCAGGAGATCCGACGCATCATGGCAGACAGCAGCCTGCTGGGAGCGGTGGAGGGCAACTCCGCCGTGCTGCTGGACCTCCGCGACGCCTCAGACCGCGATCTCACCCGAGCCTTCATCTTCGTGCTGGGCGGGGTCTTCGTGGTGCTGCTCCTGCTGCTGCGGGCGCTCGTGGCCCCCATCTACCTCATTCTGACGATCCTGCTCTCATACGCCGCCACGCTCGGCGTGACCCGCCTGCTGTTCGTGGACATCTTGGGACAGCCGGGCATCACCTGGTGGGTGCCCATGTTCATGTTCGTGATGCTCGTGGCCCTGGGGATGGACTACAACATCTTCCTCATCGGCCGGGTGAAGGAGGAGGTGGCTCTGCACGGCACCCGGGATGGGACCCGGCGCGCGCTGGCCCGCACCGGCGGCATCATCACCTCCGCCGGTATCATCATGGCCGGGACGTTCGCGAGCATGCTGAGCGGCAGCCTCATGGGGCTGTTGCAGATCGGCTTCGCCGTCGCCTTCGGCGTGCTGTTGGACACCTTCGTGGTGCGCACCACGCTGGTGCCCGCCCTCACCGTCCTACTCGGCCGCTGGGCCTGGTGGCCGCGGCGGGGTGCTACGACTCAGCCGCCAGATCGCGTGTTACCACCGGCCGGCCGCCCTTGAAGACGCGCCACGCCGGGTTCATGCCGTACCGATAGGGGATCTCCACTGCCCGGTGATACTCGAGCACAAGGATGTCCGCCTTCTTGCCGACCTCCAGGCTGCCCACTTGGTCGTCGACAGCCAGAGCCGCCGCCGCCTCTATGGTGATCGCACGGATGACTTCATCGGCCGTCATATGGAGTTGCGAACACCCCATGGTGGTCATGAGCCACAGGTTCTCGGTGGGACTGGAGCCGGGATTGAGATCGGTGCTGAGAGCCACTCGCGCTCCGGCATCGAGCAGCCGTCGCGCCGGCGCATGACCACCCTCGCCCAAGAAGAAGGTCGCTCCGGGAAGCAGGACCGCTACCGGGACGTGGACATCCCCGTCGGCGGCAGCCAAGGCCGCGATACCAGCCTCGCTGATGTGGTCCAGGTGGTCGACGGAAACCGCGCCTAGTCCGGCAGCCATCTCGGTAGCGCCGGTGTACGTGAGCTGATCCGCATGAAGCTTGGGAAGAAGCCCATGTGAGAGCCCGGCTTCGAGTATCCTCCGGCTCTGAGCCACCGAGAACGCGCCCTGCTCACAGAAGGCATCACAGAACCGAGCCAGGTTGTGCTTCGTCACCGTCGGGATCATCTTCTTCTCGATCAGTTTGACGTAGTCGTCGGGCCTGTCGAGATACTCCGCCGGTACGGAGTGACCGGCCAGGAGTGTGGGCACGACATCCACCACGTGCTCCGCTCCCACGTCCCGGTACACCTCGAGAAGGCGGACCTCCTGGTCCACCGACAGTCCGTAGCCGCTCTTCGCTTCCACCGTGGTCACGCCATATCTCAGGAAGTGATCGAGCCGCCGCCGGGCCAGAGCGCGCAGACTCTCGTCCGACGCATTGCGCGTGGCGTGCACGGTGCTCACGATCCCCCCGCCCGCCGCCGCTATGGCCTGGTAAGTGGCGCCGGACACGCGCATCTGGAACTCGTCCGCCCGATCACCTGCATAGGCCAAGTGCGCATGGCATTCCACCAAGCCGGGCATGACCACGCGTCCCTCGACGTCCAGTTCCTTCCCCCCGTGAGCCAAGCGCACCTCTTCACGGAGCGCCGGCCCCTCCCCTACCCAGACGATGCGCCCCTCCCGCGCTGCTACGGCGCCCCCATTGATCCTGCCCAACGTTGAGCGGGCGCCGGACGCAGCGCCCGTGCGGGCACAGGTCAGTAGCTCTCCCGCGCCGCTGATGATGAGGTCCGCTTCCACCCAGTTC
>JAFGIH010000633.1 GCA_016929985.1 Thermoleophilia bacterium
ACACGCGACGTGGCTCGCTCGGTGTCTCCACTCCTGGTCGGGTGTTGGCATCGGCACCGGGGGAGGTTTCTTGAACGCATAGACATCTATCCATAGTCAGGCGGGACAACGGGGGGCCCGCATCCTTTGGTCTGTCGGCCTTGCGGGCACCCTGTACGATGACTTGAGCGTGTATAGTCATCCCGTATGGTTGTGGGAACGTCGCCTCGCTGGCTAGACGCTATTCGGGCAGGCCGGGCCAAGGGCAGGTTGCTGCTCTCTTGGCCCTTGGCGTATGTCGCCTTGTCGACGTCTGCCCGAGGGCTCATACTCGCCGATACGCGGAAATGGTGTGAGTACGCATCCGTGCCCGGCGTGCCGGAAGGGGCGGTCGCCGTCGCGGTCTACATCGGCGAGTCTAAGGCGTTCCGGACCCTGGTCTACTACCGACTCGGGCATTCCGCATCGACGCCGGTGAAGTTCTTGTTGCCGTTTCTCCGCGCCATTTGGCGCCCGCATCCAACCTTAGCCTTCCATCCCGAGTCGTTGGGGCCTGGGTGCTTCATCCTGCACGGTGACTCGACCATGGTCGGCGCTAGGTCCATAGGCAAGAACTTCGTCGTCGCTCAGCACGTGGTGGTCGGCTACAGGGCTCCGAATGAGTCGCCGACGATCGGCGACAACGTGACCATGTACGTCGGCGCTATAGTGATTGGCGACATAAGAATAGGCGACGGCGCCACGGTCGGCGCCGGCGCCGTGGTGGCTACCGATGTCCCCAGTGGCGCCACCGTCGTGCCTCTGCCCGCTCGGCCAGTTCCTGTGCCCCCGCACTGAGGGGGCCTCGCGCGTGCGGCGACGGACGCCAGCATGACCATGGTCGTTTCAACCTTGCCTTCCGCCCCAAGCATGAGTCAGTCTGGTCACACTTGGCCTTGAGAAAGACCCCTCTTGGGTGGTCGTGGCTTCAGGAACGGTCGGTCTGCTCATCGAAGTGGAACAGAGAATAGGGTGGCATGAACACCGTTAGTCTGGTGCTGCCGACTACCCTGCTGCTGTACTTCCTATGGCGATCGATGCGGCAGCGGGTGTTCTTGCTCGGCCTGCCGTTCCTCATGGACATGTACTACTCGGTGTTCTTCCACCGTCTCAAGCCCTTCTGGGTGCCTAGTCAGTGGGAGCCGGCCGACCACATGATGTTCTGGCTCCTCGCCACCTGGATCGTCTACTTCGATTTCATTCTGCCTTGGCGCCGCAGGTCGGTGCGCGACAGACGGCTCTTTGGTCCCCGTCTCTCGCCTCCTGAAGAGCTCGTGCTGCTCGGACTCGCGGCCTACATGATCCTCAAGGTCGGTACGACCGCGCTGCATCACATGGACTTGGGCTCGGCCATCAGCGAGGCGAGGATTCCTCTCTACGTGTTCGCGGGCTACTTCCTCCTCAGAGGTGTCCTCTGTCATGCCGGTCGCAGAGAGACCGTGGACCTTCTCGCCGCGATCGTCGTCGTCAACAGCATCGCGGCCTGCTTGTACGTGCTGCACCAGGGGTTGAGCCTCTACATCTACTCGGGCATGATTGAGTACCAGTACATCTTCTTCGGCGGAGAGGTGTTGACTCGCAGCTTCTACTTCATGCCGCAGTACCTTCCGTTAGCGGTCGCCTTCTGCGCCGCGAGGCGCAGTTGGAGCCTCCTCTGGGTTGGCGTCCTCGCCGTGACGCTGGCGGCGACATGGGTGTCGTACACGCGCACGCTCGTTCTCGTCGCGATCGTGGAGGTTGGGGTGATTCTGGCTGTGCGTCTGCTTAGACAGAGCGACGCTTGGTCCGCCGTCAAGCGCCTGGCGCAGATCTCGCTCATCATTGCGGCGTTCGCAGCTGCAGCCTTGGCGCTGCTGCCCACTCAGTCCGCCTATCTCCTGTCGCGCATTGAAGAGACGGGGTCGGGCGGCAGCGCGCTCGAGGACCACAATCTACAGTGGCGCTTGACGTGGTGGAGGACAACGAACGAGTGGCTCGGCGATGGCAATCGCCTCTACGGTGTAGGATTCCCGTCCGCGGCCCAGGATGCCCGGGTGACGGAGGTTGGCAAGATGGCGCCCGATATCGTTTGGGTGCCGACCCTCTGGAACCTGGGGCTGCTTGGAGTCGCCCTCCTGGCCGCCATGTTCATAGCCTTCGCATGGCGCGCCACCAGCATGAGCTTGGTGAGCGAGGGCGACGCCGCGTTCCTGTCGAACACCCTTCTCGGCGTGATCGTCGGCGTCTTCATGCTCGGGTTCGTCGAGTGGACCATCTTCGATCCGTGGCATACTCCGCTTGCGCTCTCGTTCTTCGCGCTGCTGGCGGCCGAGCGACACCGGCAGCGCGCTGAGGCGCATGACTCGATCGAGGGTACGGCCGACAGACTGGTGGCCGTCGAGGGTGTCGGAAGCTGCTAGAGCCCTCGCGACGAAGAGGGGATTGAAAAGTCCGTGACCCTGAACACCCGGTCGCAGTGGCCGCGAGTAACGTTCGGCATCATCGTCTTGAACGGCGAGCCTTTCACGCGCTACTGCCTCCGCTCGCTCTATCCCTTCGCGCATCAGATCGTCGTTGTCGAGGGCGGGCACGAGGACACTCGGGCCGTTGCCACGTCGGATGGCCACTCGATCGATGGGACACTGGAAGCGTTGCGGCGATTCAAGGCGCAAGAGGACCCGCTGGACAAGGTCGAGATCGTCACACGTGATGGTTTCTGGCCGAAGACAGACGAACTCGGACGACACCGCACGGCACAATCGCGCGCCTACGCGGAGCGGGCTACGGGCGACTATCTTTGGCAGGTCGACATCGACGAGTTCTACAGGCCCGAGGACATGGCGGCGGTCCTCTCGATGCTAGGCACAAACCCACAGGTGACGGCAGTGTCGTTCAGGACGCGCACCTTCTGGGGCAGGCCCCAGTACGTGGCGGATTGTTGGGATCTCAGACGAGGGGCACGTGACTACCACCGGCTCTTCAAGTGGGGTGCGGCCTACAGGTACGTCACCCATGAACCCCCCACGGTTATCGACAACATGGGTCGGGATCTGAGGAGACTGAACTGGATTCGTGCCGACGAGACCGCGAAGAGGGGGGTCTACCTGTTTCACTACTCACTACTCTTCCCGTGGCAGGTCGAACAGAAGGTACGCATCTACAAGGACGAGAAGCCCGACGTCATGGGAGACATCGTCGACTGGGCAACGCATGGGTACTTCGCGCTAGAGAGGCCGTACCGTGTACACAATCTGTATCGATCTCCGAGCTGGCTGGACCGATATGAGGGGGAGCACCCGCCTGAAGTCGTCGAGATGATGAACGACGTGCTTGCCGGACGGACGTCGGTGGTGGCACGCGGCACCGAAGATGTTGAGCGGCTTCTCGGGCGTTGGTGGTATTCCGTCGGCCGGACCGGTCTCATAGTCGGGGACCACCTCGGCCGGCATATCATGAGGGCAAAGCAGGCTGCGAGGCGCACCAGGCGTCACGGTGGGGTCAGCGCCGTCTTGCCGTCGAGGCATTGAAAGGGACTCTCCCGCGCTTTTCGCAGTGGCCACGACGCGATGGGCGACTGGCCTTCACGTTGTCCGCGCCTTCTCCGCAGAATGTCGGGCTACCTCCGCACGGGCAGGCGTGTGTGGGATGCCCCCCGATCTCGGTCCCAGCGCCGGTGTTAGTGTCTCCTCATAGAGAGGAGACCGCCCGTGAAGCAGACGAGGTACAC
>JAFGIH010000634.1 GCA_016929985.1 Thermoleophilia bacterium
CGGCCACACCAGCGACGAGAGAGGGCTGGGCCCCGACGAGGGCTCGACACTGACGCCGGAAGGGGCCGTGATGGCGACGTTGGCGGCGACGGGCTCCGTGCGGCCATCGGGCATCACCTGGTAGACCTGAGCCGTGAAGGGCTGCGACCGGTCGGGAATGAGAGTGAGGTTGGCGGCACTGACGTGAAGGATGTAGCCAAGGGGTTGGTTGGGGTCTCTCTCCGTCTTGCCGTTCGCGGAGGTCTTGACGGCCAAGCCGAGTATCGCAGCCACCGCGGCAGCCACCGCGGCGGCGCTCCCGGCCGCGGTGCGCCAGGGAGTCTGACCTTCATCGTCCGCGCCGGGAGTACCGGCGATCGAGGTGGCAGTGGCCGGCACCTTGGTGGTCGAAGTCACGGCGCCGGGCGTGGAGACGGTGGTCTCAGTGCCTGACGTCCCGCTACCCCAGTCGATCTGCCACGACTGGAATATGCTCTGAGCCTCGGCCCAGACCGCGTCGACCTCACTCACCGAAAGGTCGGTCGGCGAGCCCCACGAGTCTCCGCTGGCCTCGACGCGAATGAAGGCGCCGCCCCCATCGCCCAGATCGACCCAGTAGTCGGTCCCCCTGTGGGCTTCGGTGATGGGATTGCCCACGTGGTATACGTCGTAAGAGTGAGTGAGATAGTAAGCGGCTCGGCCGCCCACATCGGTGACACCCGACTCCCGTACATGCCAGACCGTCTCCCAATACTGGCCGTCGGTGTCGGCTGAACTCGGCTCAACGAGGTAGAGAGCAGCCACGAACTCGTCCAGACTCTCGTAGTAGTTGGTGTAGTCCTCCTGCAGGTAGGCCATGGCCACATACTCGTGGTCGAAGTCGACCTCCCATCTCCTCTCGAAGTACACCTCGTAGCGGCCGCCGTACTCGCCGGCGGGTGTCTCGCGCACGGTCCAACCACTCGGGAGAGCGCCCCACACGACCTTCACCGAAGCGTGGGCCGGAGGGGCAACCAGCACGATGCCGAGCGCCGCCAGCATCAGCACGGCCGCAGCGCGCATGACTGCGCGGATGAGGAACGGCCTCCGGCTCACCGTGGACCCCGGAGCGCGACGAAGGTGGTCTTGACGGCCATGACGAATGACGACACCATGGCCACCACTTGCGGGACGAGGACCCAGGCAGAGACGTCCCCGGCGCCGCTGATGAGTGTGTATGCGACAAAACCCAGCTGCGCGAGCGCGGTAACCCCACCCACGATCCCCGTTGCCTTGCGGATGCCTCCACCCTTCGCGCCGGTGACGAGCGAGAGCACCGAAGTAGCTCCACCCAGCACCAATCGTGGAAGAGCCTTGTACAGGGCGCTGGTGCCACCGGTGATGACAGCTACCGCTACGTCCAGGACGGTGGTCGCGGCCAGCGCCAGACCTGGTCGTTTGAGCGATGCACGGATAGCCTGCTGCGCGCCGGGAAGCGCCGCCGCCGACAGGAGCGCCCCGATATCAGGCCGCCCCGCTCCGGCCAATGTATGCCACGGGAGCGCGAAGCCTGCGCCCGCGAGACCGGCAGCCTGCGCCACGATCCCCTGGGCGCTGCGCGAAGCCAGAGACCTCGCCTGGTCGCGAGAGGTGCCGCAGGCAGCGCAGAAGGCCTGTTCCGCGTTGAGCGGCGAGCCGCACTTCACGCAATAGGATTGGGGATAGTCTCCCGTGACGCCTCCTTGGTCGTAGCCGGTCCTTTTGGGTGACACTCTACCGCAGTCCGAGGCGGAGATGACGGCTAGGCACGGGGTACGCTCCCAAATCGTCCCCGTAGCGCGGTATAGTCGCTAGAACGACAGTGACCCCCAGCCACATGCCCGCATCACGTGCGGCACGGGCGGGGGTTAGGGCACCGATCACCGGAGGGCTGAGGAGTATGAACCGCTCTATCGATCCGTTTGTTTCTACCGAGTGGCTGGCAAGCCATCTGGATGATGATCTGGTGATCATCGACGTGAGGCTGGAGGAGCTCTACGCTGCCGGTCACATCTTCGGAGCCATCTCTGTCCCCTTCAGCCTGGTCTCGGCCTGGGCCGACTCCGGCGAGCTCATCCTCGAGCTGCCTCCGGTGGCCGATCTGCTTCAGACCATCGGCGACTGCGGGCTCACCACCGACTCACGGGTAGTCATAGTCGGCCCCTCCCCCGACCCGGGAACACCGCCGTACGCCTGGGCCGACGCGGTGAGGGTGGCGGTGACACTCATCTACGGCGGAGTGAAGAACGTTGCCGTGCTGGCCGGCGGCCATGCCAAGTGGATCGCCGAAGGCCGGCAGGTCACGACCGAGGCGTATATGCCCACGCCGGTCCCGTACGCCAGCCCCGTCGACAGCGACAGCTGGGTGTCGACCGAGTACGTCAAAGAGCGCATCGGCAAGACGGTGATCGTTGACGGCCGGGACGCGGAGGTCTACTTCGGGGTCTTCATCGAGGAAGTCTTCGCCGACATGCGCGGGCACATCCCGTCTGCGCGATGCCTGCCCATGGTATGGGTGTGGGAGGACGACGGCACCTACAAACCCACCGAGATGATAGAGGCCATAGCAGAAGGAGTCGTGGGCAAGGACAGAGACCAGGAGATCATCACCTACTGTGGCGCCGGTGGGTACGCAGCCGCCTGGTGGTACCTGCTTACACAACTGCTCGGCTACACCAACGTCAAGATCTACGATGGGTCCATGGAGGCCTGGGTCGACGAGAACAACCCGGTGGTGGCGTATTCCTGGACGGAATAGGCGCCGGCTGAGCAGGCAAAGGCTGGGCCGGCGGAGAGGCGAGGCTCGTCCCCTACGCCGGGCGCATCAGGTCTTCTGACCACACTGCGGGCAGAAGGCGTCGCCCACATCCAACTGCGTGCTACACCTGGTGCAGAAGATGCGGCCCGGCGCGGGCGGCGTGGGCGCAGCCGGGGGCACCTCGGGTGCCGCGCCGGATACGGCGGCCGCGGTGATCCCCACCTCGAAGGCCTTCCTCCACTCGGCCATACCTGCCTTCCAAACGAACGTATCGGTGGTGAGCTCGCCGCGCGCAAGGAGCACCTCCAACTGCTCTCGAGAGACCGGCCCTTCTCTTTGCATACCGCCGATGAGATAGAACCATGACTCCTCCGGCTGGGCGCCGGCGTCCGCCACCCCGAGCTTCTCTCGAATCCGCCGATGAACCTCCACAGCTTTTCCAAGGGTCTCTTCATCGCGCACCACGGCGAAGAATCTCGCGGCCTGGCTCGACAGCTCCGCAGCCTCCCACAGAAACACCGACCGGTCTCTCCCGGGCTCCATCTCCTCGGCGGCGGCAGCCATGACTTCCGCCTGAAGAACCTTCGCGGCGCCTTCGTCTCGCAACATGACGACCTGCTGCAGCGATGCGAC
>JAFGIH010000635.1 GCA_016929985.1 Thermoleophilia bacterium
GAGATCGGCCATCTCTCCATAGGTCTCTTTCTTCATCAGCCCCGCGTTCTCACGCAGGCGGTCGAAGATCACGATCGTATCGTGCACCGAGTACCCCAAGATGGTGAGGATAGCCGCCACCGTGGCCGTGGTGACCAAGCGGTTGCTGGCGGCGTATATGCCCAGCGTCAGACCAACATCGTGCACCAGCGCGACGATGGCCGGAATGGCGAATTTGAATTCGAAGCGGAACGTCAGGTAGGCGATGATCGCGATCACCGCGATGGCGATGGCGATGAAGGCGCGGTTCGTCGTCTCTTTGCCGAAACTGGCGCCGACGGCCTCAGCCATTGTCGATCCTTCTGCCACCCCATACCGAGTCTCGAGTTCGGCCTTGATCTGGTCTTGCTGCTCAGGAGTGATGTCCTCGGCGGTGATCATAAAAGAGTTGGTGCCGCTGCTACCGGTGACCGACTGCACCACCGGTTCCTGCACCCCGAGATCTCTCACCAACGAACGCACGTCATCGACGCTCGCCTCTTGCTCGAGACCGACCTGCATGCGGACCCCACCGCGGAAGTCGATGCCGAAATCCAGACCGACTAGGAAGATCGCGACGATCGCGAAGATGGTCACCAGACTCAGGGAGATGAGGAACCACCACTTGTAGCGCATGAACGGGATGACTCTCATGACCGGCCCCCTTCATCCAGCGGGAGAGCCGCCCCTCTCTTGATGTGCAGGCCCAGGAGCTTCATGTTCCGGAAAGGCTTCCAACCGCTCAGCAGGCTGAGGATCGACCGCGTGACCGTCACAGCCGTGAAGAACGAGAGCGCCACGCCGATGCCGAGTGTCAGAGCGAAGCCCTTGACGCCCCCGGTAGCCGCCCAGAACAAGATGATCGCAGTGATGATCGTCGTCATGTTGCAGTCAAAGACAGCTCTGAACGCCTTCCGGAAGCCCGCGCTGGTCGCCGCGCCCACGGTCTTACCGGCCGCGACCTCGTCCCGCATCCGGGCGAAGATCAGCACGTTGGCGTCGACCGCCATGCCCAGAGTCAGGATGATGCCGGCGATGCCCGGCAGCGTCATAGTGACCCCGATGGCGTTGAGGATGCCCAAGAACAACACGCTGTAGATGATGAGAGCTATGCTTGCCACCACGCCCAGCAGGCGGTAGTAGGCGATCATGAAGACCATGATGAGCAGAAGCCCCACCCCAGCGGCGATGAGAGCCTGATTGAGGGCAGACTTGCCGAGCGTGGCTCCCACAGTGTTCTGGCTCACCGCGGTGAGCTCCACCGGCAGCGCACCGGTCTGCAGCACGAGGGCCAAGTTCCGTGCTTCTTCGAGGCTGAACTTGCCGGTGATCTCGGCGTTGCCTCCCTTGATGGGTTCGAGTACCCGCGGAGCCGACTCGACCTCACCGTCGAGGACGATGGCCAGCAGCTGATCCTGCCCGGTGATCTGAGAGGTCTCCGCGAGCTTCGTGGTGATACTCGCAAAGATGTCCGCACCCTCGTCCATGAACTGCATATCGACCTTGGGGTTGTTGTACTGGTCGTATCCGGTATTGGCATCCTCCAACAAAGCGCCCGTCAGCTGGGGCTCCTCGGTCACCAAGTACCACCGTTCGACTGGTGCCCCTTCCTCGGTCGGCCAGTGCACTATGTTGTGGTAGCCCTCCAGCTTGTCCAACGCCGCCTGTGAGTCGACGCCGGCGGCGGCCAAAGCCTCGGCCTCGGTGGCGTAGCCGGTACCGAAGTCGCTCACCTCGTGGAATTCGAGCACGGCAGTCTTGCCGATGAGCTCCAACGCTTCCTCAGGATTGTCGATGCCCGGAAGCTGGATGGAGATCTTGTCCTCGCCCTGCTTCTGGATCTCAGGCTCTGCCACGCCCAGCTTGTTGACGCGCTTCTGGATGATGTCCAGAGCATTGTCGATATCGCTGCTCTCGGTACCCTCCGGGGCCTGAAGGATGACTGCCAAGCCTCCCTGTAGGTCGAGGCCTAGGTTGGTTTTTGACAGCGGGAAAGCGAAGTAGGCGAAGACACCCAGCAGGATCGCCACAAGCACGAGTATCCCGGCGTCACGCTGTATTCTGGACAAGGGCGCACCTTCCTGAGGAACAGTTCAGTTTCGGATTGGTCGACTGCAGAATCGCCGGCCCGGCAGTCGCAAGGCACGAGCATAGGTCAACCGGGCGACAGTGTCAACGAATCCCGGATCACTCCAGCCCCCCTCACGCACGACTGCGAACAGAGCCGATCCCGCGCTCTATGACTCCCTATCGGTATAGTCTTGCTCGGCCTCGTCGGTCGCTTCGGTGACCTCGGTCGCTTCAGTTTCGTAGTCCTCGGCCACAGTCTCCTCGATCTCGGCAGGCCTCTTGCCTTTGCCGCCGCTGCCCTCGGGAGCGACCGCCTTAGCCTCAGCGCCCTCTCTGATGATCTCGACCACGGCGCGGCGGGCGATCTTCATGCTGACGCCCTTTGCCACCTCGACCACCACGAGGTTGTCTTCGACCCGCTTGACCTTTCCGTATATCCCCGCCGCTGTGACGATGGTGTCGCCCTTCTTCAGCGACGACAGCAGTGCTGCGTGCGCCTTGCGCTGTCTCTGTTGCGGTCGGATCGCCATGAAGTAGAAGATGCCGATGAACGCAACTACGTAGATGATGAGCATCCAGGATGAGCCGCCCAACTGTCCTCCTTGAAAGGTCCCGCCCGCGTATCGCGGACGGCGGCTGAGTCTTAGTACGCGACCGAATATGTTACCACGCGGCGGTTGTGCTGCTGCGGAAGGCGGCCCACCGGCCCTCGACTATCGCCTCACGCGCCTGCCCCACGAGGCGGGTCAGGAAGGTGAGGTTGTGCTCGGTGAGCAGAGCAAGCCCCAGAATCTCCTTCTGCATGACGAAATGCCTGATGGCGCCACGCGTGAATCCCGAGCAGGCCATACACGGGCACCCCTCTTCCAAGGGTTCCGTCGACAGAGCATGTACGCTGTTGCGCAGGTTGAGCCGTCCTTCTGACGTGAAAGCCGTCCCCATGCGGGCCGTGCGGGTGGGAAGCACGCAGTCGAAGATGTCCACGCCCCGCGCGATGACTTCCAGCAGACCCTCGGGGTCGCCGATGCCCATGAAGTAGCGGATGCGGTCCTCTGGGAGGAGCCCGGCGGTGAACGCGGTGGTCTCGAGCATCGCCTGGCGGTCTTCGCCCACCGTGAGACCCCCGATGGCGTAACCGGGGAACCCTATCTGGAGCAGACTCTCCACGCTCTCGCGGCGGAGCCCGGGGTCGACTCCGCCCTGGCAGATACCCAGCAGCATCTGCGCACCATCTGTTCCCAAACCCTCCCGTTCTTGATGGGCGCGTTTGCAGCGCTCGGCCCATACCGTCGTGCGCCGGACGGCCTCCGCGACCTCGGACCTGGTCGCCGTCCCCGGCGGGCACTGGTCGAAGCACATCACGAAGTCCGACCCCAACGCCGCCTGCTCGGCCATAGCCCGCTCGGGGCTGAACAGCTGTTTCGACCCATCGTAGATGGAGTGGAACTCCACGCCCGCGTCACTCACCCGGGCGGTGTCGCGCAGGCTGAAGACCTGGTATCCCCCGCTGTCGGTGAGGATGGGGCCGTCCCACTGCATGAAGCGGTGCAATCCGCCCAACCGGCTCACCACGTCGCTGCCGGGCCGCAGCGCCAGGTGATAGGTGTTGGCAAGGATGATCTGCGCCCCCAAGACCCTCAACCTCTCCGGTGAGATGGCCTTGACGGTGCCTTTGGTGCCCACCGGCATGAAGCACGGCGTCCGCACGGTGCCCCGCGGTGTCTCCAACACTCCGGCGCGGGCTTCTCCATCTCGCGCCTCGAGGCGGAAGGGAAAGTCGGGAAGGCCGTCAAGCGTCTGCATGGTCGCCTCCCTCGGCCGCTGCCGGAGCATCGATGAGCATGGCGTCGCCGAAACTGAAGAAGCGGTACTCCAGATCAAGAGCCTCCGCATACGCCTCGCGTAGACGCTCTACGCCGGCGAACGCCATGGTCAGCGCCAGCACGGTGCTGCGAGGCAGGTGGAAGTTGGTCAGAAGCGCATCCACCGCCCGGAAGCGGTGACCGGGCGTGATGAAGATATCGGTGGAGCCGCCCACGGACGTGTCGCCCCGGCAGCCGTCGAGCACACCCGCACGAGCAACGGTCTCCAAGACCCGTGTGGCCGTGGTGCCCACCGCCACCAGTCGCCCTCCCGACTGCCGCGCTGCCCGGATGGAGTGCAGCGCCTCCGGGGTGACGCTGTAAGTCTCCCGGTGGATACGGTGATCCTCGACTATGCATTCACGGATGGGCAGGAAGGTGTCCAAACCCACATGCAGCGTGACATAGGCCGACCTGATGCCCGCCTCGTCGAGATGCGCGAGCAATTCGGGCGTGAAGTGCAGACCCGCCGTGGGAGCCGCGGCTGAGCCCAGGACAGAGGCGTAGACGGTCTGGTAGCTCGAGGGCTTCTCCGGATAGGTCTTGATGTAGGGAGGCAGCGGCATCAGCCCGTGCGCCTCCATGATCGCCACCAGCGAACGTCCCTCCGGCGCCCTCACTACCCATCGGCCTTCGCCAAGGAGTCGCTCGAGAGCCACCTCCGTGCCATCAGGTAGGACAAGTCGTCCGCCGGGTCGAAGGCGATGTGAGGGACGCGCCAACACCTCCCACGACTCTCCGGCCCCACCGCCGTTGCCCGCCGACGGCGCACCGACCGAGTGCAAAAACAGCAACTCTATCTGGGCGCCCGTCGGCTTGTGCGCGTGCACGCGCGCCGGAAGGACGCGCGAATCGTTGAAGACCAGGGTATCGCCCGGACGCAGGACGCCGGGGAGCTGCGAGAACACCAGGTGATGGCGTGCACCATCGGCAGCAAGATACATGAGGCGGCAGGCATCCCGCGGCTCGGCGGGGCTCTGCGCGATGAGACGTTCGGGAATGGGAAAGTCCAGCTCTGTCAGGAGCACGGCCGGCGATACCTCTCCCACTCGGACACGAGACATCCACAGTACTTCTGCCGGTAGATCCCCCACTCCCTGCTGAGGCGACGAGACTCGTTGTACAGAGAGCGCAGATCGGCGTAGACGAACTCCACGTCGTAGCGTTGTGCCACCCTCGCCCCCTCGCGCTGGATGGCGTCGTGGTCCTGCCACGGGCTGATGGAGAGACTGGTGGAGAAGGCATCGCAGCTCTGAGCAACCGCTTCGGCCGCGGCGCGGTCGAGACGCATGCCAATGCAACGGCTGCACCGCGAACCCTCGGCGCCGGCAACAGCCGCGAACCACGCCTCGGGGTCGTACGCGGTGTCCTCCGCAAGGTCGATGCTGTTGATCTGCGACACCTCCCGGGCGCCGGTCAGACGGCGGCGGTACTCCAGTAATGGATGGATGTTGGGGTTGTGGAAGAACCCCACAACGTTCTCACCCTTGGCCTGCCACCAAGGGATGGTCGCACTGGCACACGGACCACAGCAGATGTGGAGAAGAAGCTGCATCGTACTCGGTACTCCCTCCCGCCGTTACGAAAAAAGCGTGTCCGGCGAAGCCGGCCGTCCACCGCTGGGCGGCGCGCTCCCGCCGCTTTGCGGTGGGGTGGCTCCGCAGTGCTCGTAGCCGAGGCGGGTCAGAACCCTCCCCCGGGGGGTCCGCATGAGAAACCCGCGCTGGAGCAAGAAGGGCTCATAGACATCCTCGATGGTGTCGGACTCCTCACCGATAGCGACCGCCAAGGTGGAGAGACCCACAGGCCCGCCGTCGAACTTGTGGAGGATAAGGTTCAGTATCTCTCGGTCCACCCGGTCGAGACCTTCGTCGTCGACCTCGAAGAGCCGCAGCGCCTCCAAGGCGATGGACGCCGTGATACTGCCCTCGTGTCTCACCTGCGCGTAGTCGCGCACCCCGCGGAGAAGCCGGTTGGCGATCCGCGGCGTGCCACGCGAACGGAGCGCCAGTTCTTGCGCCCCTTCTTCGTCGATGGCCACGCCGAGTATCTCGGCCGAGCGCTCCACGATGCGGCCCAGGTCTTCGGTGGAGTAGTAGTCCAGCCGGTGGGAGAAACCGAAGCGGTCGCGCAGCGGAGTGGTGATGAGCCCACTCCGGGTGGTCGCCCCTATCAAGGTGAAATGCGGCAGTTCGAGCCGGATGGTCCGCGCGCTGGGCCCCTGCCCTATGACGATGTCGATCTCGTAGTCTTCCATCGCCGGATACAGGATCTCCTCGATGGAGCGGTTCAAGCGGTGGATCTCGTCGATGAAGAGAACGTCGCCCTCTTGCAGATGCGTGAGGATGGCCGCCATGTCGGCTTTGCGCTCCAGCGCCGGGCCCGACGTGGTGACGATGTTCACCCGCATCTCCTGGGCGATGATGTTGGCGAGGGTGGTCTTGCCCAGCCCAGGCGGACCGGCCAGCAGCACATGGTCGAGCGGTTCTCCCCGCGAAGTCGCCGCCTCGATGAAGATCTGCAGCTGCTCGCGCAGCATCGGCTGGCCGACGAAGGCGGTCAGCGATCTGGGGCGCAGGGTTCGTTCGAGCTCCTGCTCCTGGGGAGCTTCTTCCGGATCGGCTAGTCTTTCCTCGTCATCCATTTCTTGGTCTCCCCGGCCTACGTCGACGATCACCCGCGGCGGGTGAGCGCCTGCCGCACCAGCTCTTCCACCGGCAACTCAGCATCGAGCGGCGTGAGCAGGTTGTCGGCCTCCAAGACGCTGTAGCCCAACTCCACCAACGCCGCCCGCGCCAGCGGCACAGACCCTTCTTCCACAGGGACCGTCCCCGACCCCTTGGCAGCGGCGGCCAAGCTGATGTCGCCCATCTTCTCCCTCAACTCAAGGATGAGGCGCTCAGCCGTCTTCTTCCCGATGCCCGGCACCGATGAGAAAAGAGCCACGTCACCAGATGCGAGCGCCCTTCTCAGGTCCGGCGCTCTGCGGACCGACAGCGCCGCCAGCGCGAGTTTCGGCCCGATCTTGCTCACGCCGAGGAACAGTCGGAACAGCTCGCGCTCCTCTTCCGTGGAGAACCCGAACAACTGCAGGGCCTCCTCTCGCACGTGCAGGTGCGCGAACAGACTCGTGTGTTCGCCCACGGCAGGCACGTCGCGCAACGTGACGGCCGACACGTCGAGCGAGAAACCTACGCCTCCTACGTCGACCACCACGCTCTCGGCCGTCTTCGCCGCCACCGTGCCTCTCAGCCTCTCGATCATCGCTGTCTCCGTCGTGCAGCCGCCGTTGCCTCGCTCCGCGCGACTCGTTCGCGGATACCGGCTGTGTTGGCGTGGCAGATGGCCGCCCCCAGGGCATCGGCGGCATGGTCGGGCCGTGGCGTCTCCGACAATCCGAGCAGCACCCGGACCATCTCCATCACCTGCCCCTTCTCAGCTTTGCCATAACCAACGACCGCCTGCTTGATCTGCTGCGGCGTGTACTCGAACACCTCACACCCGGCCTGCGAGCAGGCGAGCAGTGTGACGCCCCGGGCGTGGCCCACGGCCAGAGCCGTGCGGACGTTGACGTTGAAGAAGAGCGACTCGATCGCCGTGGCCTCAGGCCGGTGCCGCACCAGGATCTCTCCGACCTCTGCAAAGATGTGCTCCAGGCGCCGTTCGAGCGCCATGCCTGCCGGCGTGTCGATCACCCCGTATTCCAGCGCGCGCAGACGGTTCCCTTCGGCGGCGATGACGCCGAAGCCGGTGGAGGCCGTCCCCGGGTCGAGACCCAAGATCACCCGGCCGGCCGCTCCGTTCATGCGGGCAGGCTCGTTCTCACCCTTCGAGAGCCTCCATGACCTCGTCGGGGATGTCGAAGTTGGCGTAGACGTCCTGGACGTCATCGTTATCTTCGAGGGCGTCAATCAATCGCAAGGTCTTGCGCGCATCAGATTCGTTGAGTTCGACCGTCGTCTTGGGGATCATGGTGATCTCCGCCGAGGAGTACTTGATGCCGGCGACCTCGAGGTTCGCGCGGACGTTCATGAAGTCGGCCACATCGCAGCGGATCTCGAACGTCTCGTCCTCGGCCAGGACATCCTCGGCTCCGGCATCGATGGCCGCCATCATGAATTCGTCTTCATCCCGTCCGGCCGCATCCACAAGGATGACGCCCTTGCGTTCGAAGATCCAGCTTACCGAACCATCGGTGCCCAGCTTGCCGCCCACCCTGTCGAACGCATACCGCACGTCGGCGGCCGTGCGGTTCTTGTTGTCGGTCAGCACGGTCAGGTAGACGGCGACTCCGTTGGGGCCATAGCCCTCGTACGTGAGGTGCTGGTAGGCGTCGGCGTCGGCCCCGGCGCCGGTGCCCTTCTTGATAGCCCGATCGATGTTGTCGCCGGGCATGTTCGCGTCTCTCGCTTTGACGATGGCCTGAGCCAGGGTGGCGTTATGCTCGGGGTCGCCTCCGCCCTCTCTGGCCGCGACCGTGATGGCGCGCGCGAGCTTGCCGAACAGCTTGCCTCTCTTGGCGTCGACCAGAGCCTTCTTGTGCTTGATCCCCGCCCATTTCGAATGCCCCGACATCTTATGATCCTTTGCTCGGGCACCGCTTCGGCGCCATAGTCTTTCTCAGAGCAAGAGTTTAGCCGAGGCGCCGGACGCCTTCAACGCGACCGATCCTCACCACCTGCCCCCCGTCAGCGCAGCCACCCCGACTGCGGCGCGTTGTCGCGCACCAGTCGGGCTCGAGCATCGTACAGATCGCGGTCTTTGCTGTATATGGCCGCACCGAGAGCGCTTACTAGGCTGATGGGACCCACCACCGAGTGCACGAAGAACGTCGAATCGATATCGGCATAGAGCGTGACGGTGCCTTTGCCGGCCAACTCGGACAGGGAGTTGTCGGTGATGATCACCACTTCGGCGCCCTGCGCCAAGGCCCTCTCGGCAAAGGAGATGGTCACCGCATGCGCACGGCGGAAGCCGATGGCCAGCAGTACTCCACCCGGTCCCAGTCTTGTCAAACGAGCGACGTTGGATTCAGTGC
>JAFGIH010000067.1 GCA_016929985.1 Thermoleophilia bacterium
CGACCACAGTGTTCAACCAGAGCATGAGCATCATCCCCGCGAGCGAGGAGAACCTGGCCGCACAGGCTAAGGACAAAGCTTCGCTGATTGACCTGGCCAAGCTCTGGATACCGCTGATCATCGTGATCGTGGGAGCCATACTGTTGCTTCTGGCCGGGTACCTGTTCTACAGGGCCCGCAAGGGCGCGACTGCTCCGCAGGCGTAGGCCGGGAGCCGGCGCCCGTGTCCGAGACTGTGCTCCGGACCGGCAGCCGTCCGGAGTGGTAGGAGGGAGCCACGGAGGCCCCGAGCAGGATGCTCGGGGCCTCCTTCCTACTCAGGAGATATGGGTTGCTCAGCGCCATATTGGATAGACTGACCGGGTTGTGGTGAGGACACCGTTGGTACTTGTGGAGGCGCAGTATGAAGAGGTCCACGTGGGTCTTGGTGCTCGTGATGGCGGGGCTGCTCACGACGCTCGTGAGTGCAGGGTGCGGTAGCTCGCGCGATCGGGATATGACGGAGCCCAGCGTGGACACGACCACGGTTGCGACGGCTCTAACCGCCGTCACGACGTCCACCGCCCTCTTGATCGGAGAAGCGGTGGATGATACCACGGCGGCTACGCGCGACACCTCGCCGGCGTCTCTGGGCCCGTCAGCCGCAACAGAGACGTCTCCTCCTGGGGCCGCGTCCGGTACAGTGATAACCACGACCGTCATGGCCGCGCAAGTCACTACCTCCACTGTGGTGGCGCTGCCGGTCACGACTACGACCCTCGGCCCAGCACATCCACCCATCACAACCCCGGCCGTGATGACCCGGCCGGAATGGACCCGCTACCAGGAGTCGGAGTGCGGCCGGTGGACCGGCGGCTGGGTGGACGTGATCGCCCCAGGCGCGTCTGGGGGCAGATGCCGGGCGATCGACGGCGCGGGTACGTTGACGGTGCGATTCCGGGGGACGCGGGTGGCCCTGGTGGCCGGGGAGCACCCGGAAAACGGGATGCTTCGCGTGCTGATACATTGTGCAGAAGGTGCCGAAGTCGGCGTGTACGTCGACCTATACGATCCGGAGGAACGTTGGGATACAGTGTGGATCAGTCCATCGTTGCCCGAGGATGAGTATGAGCTGACCGCGCACTGGACCGGCGACAAGAACGAAGCCGCCGGCGGTACAGGCGTCAACATAGACGCCATCGACGTCATAGGCAGGGTCATGACGCCCTGATCTGCCGGAGGGTCACAGGCCCGAGCGCAAGGTCGGCTCAGGGTCGTCTCGGGATCAGGCGAAGCCGTGTATTGCCTGGGGGCTCATTCGGGCGAGTAGGGCCGTTCCGCGGTCTCGATCGCGTCGTCCACCTCGAATGGCCGCAGGGGTTCAGCCGGCAGGCCCCAGATCTTCATGCCTTCCCGTATGGCGGGGACGTGGCGGGCCTCCAACTGGGCCTTCCAGGTCTCATAGTCGCCTGAGAGCCGAGGCGGCACCTCCCGATCGAGGTCTTCGTCTGTGCGGGGCTCGAGACCCGCGGCGGAGTCCCACTCGTGCATGATGTCGTAGGCGTTCATAGCGGCTCCTTGTGGTCGGTTTTCTCTGACCATCGCGACGGCATCTGTAGGGCGTTATCGGAGTCTACATGGGGATGACGAAGCTTTGTAGCACGGCATCGAAGATCGGCAGGTAGGTGTCCCAGAACGCTTCAGCGGCCGAGAGGACGAAAACGTACATGGAGTCGTCGTGCGACAAGAAGGCCACGCGCATGACGGAGATGTGCTCCTGCTGCAGGACACGGTAGGTCCTGGCGGCGCCGGGGATACCGTTGGTGGAGAACTCTGCTACTGCATCGAGGGCGGTCATCGATCCGGAAGCCTGCGGTAGCGTCATCGACTCCCACTCGTCAAGCGCCGGACGAGCAGCCACGGCGGTCTGACCTGGCTCCTCGTAGGCCGCCATCATCATGTACGCCGCGAGATCGCCGCCGGCAGCGCCGGCGGCGGGATCGGCCCAGGCGACACCGAGGGTAGGCAGGACGAAGGTACCGGCCACCTTGTCATAGGGCACCTCCATCCAGGGGCTGGGATAGCTGAAGGCGACGCCGAGCACAGGATCGAAGAACGTCATCATCTCTGGAAGAGGGCCCGAAGGACCGAGCGTGGACGGAGTCGAAGTGGGAACGGTGGATGCAGAGGCGGAGGAGTCCGGAGGTACCGAGGTGGCAGACGCCGCAGGGACGGTCGCCTCAGGATGGACGGATGTGGCCGCCGAAGCACCCGCATCGGTGCTCGTGACCCCCGAAGCCGAAGCCCCCGACCCCGAGGCTCCCGGGCCTTCGGTGGCCGGTGACGAGCCGGAGGGGTCGGCAGCGGACGGCTGCTCCGACGCCACGGGAGGACCATCGGTGGCCGTGTCGGATCTCCCGTCGTCGGAGCCGGCCCACAGCAGGATCGCCGCGACCGCTGCGGCTACGACCACGAGGGAAGCGAGCACGATCAGGAGCGTCTTCCTGGTAATGTTCAACCGCCCGGCGCTTTGCGCAGCACGGCGTGACCGGGCTGATCCCGATCGGGGAGTCGCCGGCCGTGCCTTCTTGCTCTCGGCAGCCGAGAGAGGGGGTAGCCCCATTCGAGCCCGCTCAGACCAGTGGAGCGGCTCGTGTTCAGCGGGCCGCTGCGCTTCTGGGGCCGAGGGCTGCCCGGGCGTGGTGTGGTCTTCATCGGTCACGCGGCGATTATACGGGTGGGCGCGGTCCGCTGCTATCCTTGCCGGGACGCCCGGCGGGCCTCGGCGTCTGGTGGCCGAAGGGAGGACGATGGGCCGGTCCGCGCATGACTCGGTGACGATCAGGGAGTTCCGCATGCAGGACTACGCCGCGGTGGAGCGTCTGTGGAGGGAGGCCGGTCTGCCCTATCGACCTCTGGGGCGCGACCATCCCGACAGGGTGGCTGAAGAGCATGAGTCGGGCACGGCGATGTTTCTGGTGGCCGAGTGCGGAGAGGACCTCGTGGGGGTGGTGTTCGGGACGCACGACGGCCGGCGGGGATGGATCAACCGCCTGGCCGTGGCGCCGGGCTTTCAAAGGCGTGGGATCGCCCGCCGGCTGGTGCGTGAGGTGGAGTCGCGCCTGGAGGCGCGCGGTATAGAGATCACCTCGGCCTTGGTGGAGCAAGAGAACCAAGAGTCGATGGCCTTCTTCCGGGCCGCCGGCTATGTGCACGGCGCCGACATTGAGTACTTCAGCAAGAGGCGCTCGGCCGACACCTAAAGGGGGGCGTGATCGTCCGGCTCTACTCCTTGGGCCGGGCGGTCAGACGAGAGTCGGTCTTGCCGCCGCCGAACGGACGGCTGGGTCTGCCTACCGCGGTGAGGTAGATGGCTCCCTCTGAGGTGCCGTCGATGCCCAGTAGGTTGTTGACCTCACCGTCGTAGAAAGCCGCCACGGGGCAACTCCCCAGGCCCATACCCACGGCCGTCAGTGAGAGCTGAGCGGCCATGTGCCCGGCATCCAGGTAGAAGTAGCGGAAGGCGCGGTCTTGGTATTTCCACTCCGAGCGGGCGAAGACGGCCGTCCATAGAAAGACGGCCCCAGCTTTTCCGCAGAAGCCCTGGTCAAGAGCGGCTGCGGCCACCGCCTCACGCAGATCGCCGGTCTTGAGCTGCTCCAAGGAGTGGCTGCCTTCCACTATGGGGCGCTCGAGGATGTCCGCTCCGGC
>JAFGIH010000636.1 GCA_016929985.1 Thermoleophilia bacterium
GTTGAAAGCCTACGACCACGAGCTTGTAGACAAGAGCGCGCGGAGCATCGTCGAGACGGCTGAGCGCACCGGCGCGACTGTCTCGGGACCGGTGCCGCTGCCGACGGAGAAGAACGTCTACTGCGTGATCCGTAGCCCGTTCAAGGACAAAGACTCGCGCGAGCATTTCGAGATCAGGACTCACAAGCGTCTGATCGACATCCATCAGCCCACCCCCAAGACGGTGGACTCGCTGATGCGCATGGATCTGCCCGCGGGCGTGGACATAGAGATCAAACTGTGATGAAGACGCTGCTAGGCACAAAGCTGGGTATGACCCAGTTCTTCAACGAAGACGGCACAGTCGTCCGTTGTACAGTGATCCAGGCTGGTCCCTGCCTGGTCACCCAGAAGAAGACGATCGAGACCGATGGCTACGCCGCCACGCAGATCGCCTTCGGCGATGTCAAGCCCAAGAGGCTGAACAAGCCCTTGCTTGGACATCTCAAGAAGGCTGGCGTGTCCCCCAAGCGTCACCTCATCGAGGTGCGGGGAGACGACGCGCTGTCATTGGGCGAGTCGGTCACCGTCGACGTTTTCAACCCCGGCGACAAGGTCAAAGTGACCGGTGTCACCAAGGGTAAGGGCTTCCAGGGCGTTATCAAGCGGCACGGGTTCGCCGGCGGCCCCGGCTATCACGGTGCTCACTTCCACCGCGCCCCTGGTTCCATCGGTTCTTCGGCCGACCCCTCCCGGGTGTATCCGGGAACTCGGCTGCCGGGCCAGATGGGCAATGTGCGTGCAACGCAGCTGGGTCTTACCGTGGTCAAGACCGACCCGGATAAGAACCTGGTGCTGGTGAAAGGCGCGATCCCGGGGAGCAAGGGCTCCCTGGTCGTGATCAGAGGTTAGGCCTATGCCATCCATCGACAGAATCGACGAAAAGGGCGCCGTGGTCGGTCAGCACGAGCTGGCGGGCGCGCTCTTGACCGACCAGATCAACGTCGGTCTCCTCCATCAGGTGGTGACGGCCGAGCTGGCCGGGCATCGCCAGGGCACCGCAGCCGCCAAGAGCAGAGGCGAGGTGGCCGGCACGACCGCGAAGCAGTGGCGCCAGAAGGGTACCGGCCGGGCCCGCGTGGGCTCCGGCAAGGTGTCGCACTTCACCGGCGGCGGCGTGGCGTTTCCTCCCATCCCTCGCAGCTATGCGGTCAAGGTCAACAAGAAGGTCAGGGTCGCGGCGTTCCGCATGGCCCTGTCCGACCTCGTGGCGGGCGGCACCGTGCGCGTGCTATCCGGCGCCACCTTCGACGAACCGTCGGCCAAACGGGCGGCGGGCATCCTCAGCAAGGCTGAACTCGAGAAGCCCCTGCTCGTCCTCGTGGGCGCCGAGGAGGTAGCGGCCGAGAAGAGCTTCCGCAACCTGGCCGGTACCCGGGTGCTGACCATCGGCGAAGCCGAGGTGCAGGACTACGTGTGGGCCAAGAGTCTGCTCTTCACCGAATCGGCCGTTTCCTTCTTAGAAGGCGGACTTGCTGAGGCTGGGGTCACTGAAGGCGGTGAGTCGTAGTGGAGGCACGTGAAGTCATCATCCGCCCGATCATCTCCGAGAAGAGCTACCGGGCTATCGACACCAACCGGTACTCGTTCGAAGTTAACTACCGGGCGACCAAACCCCACATCCGCGCAGCTGTGGAGGAGATCTTCAACGTGAAGGTCATCGGCGTACAGACCATCAACGTGAAGCCGAAACCCAAGCGCAGAGGCGCCCACGCGGGCGTCAGCAAGCGGTGGAAAAAGGCTGTGGTCGAGCTCGCTCCGGGCAACCGGATCGAGTTCTTCGGCGCGACCTAGAAGAAGGGAAGCGGTTAGAGAAACATGGCAATCAAGAGTTACAAACCGACGTCTCCCGGACGCAGGTTCGCGACCACGCCTGCCTTCGACGAAATCACGAAGACAGAGCCGGAGAAGGCGCTCACCGTTCCGGTGAAGCGCAAGGGCGGCCGCAACAACTACGGCCGCATCACAACCCGGCATCAGGGCGGCGGGCATAAGCGCCTGTACCGGATCATCGACTTCAAGCGCGACAAAGACGGCGTGCCCGGCAAAGTCACGGCCATCGAGTACGACCCCAACCGCAGCTGTCGCATCGCGTTGGTGGTCTACGCTGACGGCGACAAGCGCTACATCCTGGCTCCCAACAAGCTGGGCGTGGGCGCGCAGATCGAAGCCGGTCCCGGGGCCGACATCCGGGTGGGTTGCGCGTTGCCGATGCGGAACATCCCGGTCGGTACCGTGGTGCACAACATCGAGTTGACCAAGGGCAAGGGCGGGCAGATCGCGCGCTCGGCCGGCACCTCGGCGCAGATCATGGCCAAGGAAGGCGACTACGCCATCCTACGTCTGCCCTCGGGCGAGATGCGCATGATCCGTCAGGAGTGCAGGGCTACCGTGGGCGAGATCGGCAACGCCGAGCACGAGAACCTGGTCACCGGCAAGGCGGGTCGCAAGCGCTGGATGGGCGTCAGGCCCGGTGTGCGCGGCACCACCATGAACCCGGTCGACCATCCGCACGGAGGCGGCGAGGGTTCGACGCCTCCGGGACGTAACCCGGTGACGCCATGGGGCGTCCCCACTCTGGGTCACAAGACCCGCAGCAAGAAGAACCCTTCGAACAAGTACATCGTAAGACGCGCTGGGAAAGGGAGGTAATAGAACATCGTGGCACGTTCAAGCAAAAAAGCTCCCTTCGTCGAAGCACGGCTTATGCAGCGCGTGGAGACCATGAACGAGACGGGTGAGAAGCGCATGCTGAAGACCTGGTCTCGGGCGTCCACTATCTACCCGGAGATGATCGGGCACACCATCGCGGTGCACGACGGCCGCAAGCATGTGCCCATCTACGTCACCGAGAGTATGGTGGGCCACAGGCTGGGTGAGTTCGCGCTGACCCGCACCTTCCGCGGTCACGGCGGCAACAAAGAGCGCCGCATGAAGAGGAAGTGACGGGGATGGTCAACGCAACAGCCAAATACGTGCGGATCTCTCCGCGCAAAGCCGGCGACATAGCCCAGCTCATCAGGGGCAAGAAGGTCTCCGAAGCGAAGGCCATCCTGTCTCTCAGCCCGAGAGTGGCGGCCAAGCTGGTAGGCAAGGTCCTCGATTCCGCGGTGGCCAATGCAGAGAACAATCACGACCTCGACGCCGACGACCTCTACGTGGTCCAGGCGTATGTGAACGGTGGTCCTACCCTCAAGCGGTTTCGTCCGCGAGCGATGGGCCGGGCCTCCCGTATCCGTAAGAGGACGAGCCATATCACCGTGAGCGTCGACGAGAAAAAGGAGTCGTAGCAGGTGGGTCAGAAAGTTCATCCCGGTGGCATGCGGCTCGGCATCATCCATGATTGGAAGGCCCACTGGTACACCGAACGGCAGTTCGCGGGTTTTCTTCATGAAGACTTGGCCATCCGCAAGCACATCCACACGAAGATGGGGCATGCCGGTCTCTCCGCCATCATCATCCGCAAGGATACGAACAAGCTGGTGGTCGACATCCATACCGCGCGGCCCGGCATCGTCATCGGCAAATCGGGCTCCGAAGTGGATGCACTGCGGCGCGATCTCCACGACATGACCGGCAAGACCGTTCATGTGAACATCGTCGAGATCAAGCGGCCCGAACTCGACGCCACACTGGTGGCGCAGTCGATCGCCGAGCAACTCGCCAACCGCGTGAGCTTCCGCCGCGCGATGAAGCGGGCTATCACCTCGGCCATGCGCTCGGGCGCCGTGGGCATCAAGGTCAAGTCCGGCGGCCGCTTGGGCGGAGCCGAGATGGCGCGCATCGAGGGCTATAGCGAGGGGCGGGTGCCCCTACACACTCTCCGGGCCGACATCGACTATGGTTTCTGCGAAGCCGATACGACGTTCGGCAAGATCGGCGTGAAAGTGTGGATCAACAAGGGCGAGATCATGCCCGAGGGTTTCGATCTGGGGACTCGGGGGCAGACGGACGCCCGCGTAGGGTGACGGTCGTCGGTCTTTAGTCTGATGGAACGAGGATAAGAGATGCTATTACCAAAACGGGTCAAACACCGCAAACAGCATCGCGGCCGTATGGCTGGCAAGGCCAAAGGTCAGACGACCGTTCACTTCGGTGAATACGGCCTGCAGGCGATGGAGCCGGGCTGGGTCACCAGCCGGCAGATAGAAGCTGCTCGTATCGCCATGACCCGGAAGATCAAGAGGGGCGGGAAGGTGTGGATCAACGTCTTCCCCGACAAACCCATCACGAAGAAGCCGGCCGAGACCCGTATGGGTTCCGGCAAGGGTTCACCGGATCAGTGGGTCGCCGTGATCAAGCCGGGCCGGGTCATGTTCGAGCTGGCGGGGGTCTCTGAGGAATTGGCCAAGGAAGCCATCCGCGTGGCGTCGCACAAACTTCCTGTCAAGTGCAGGTTCGCGACCAGGGAGGACGGGGGCATTGAAAGCTAAGGACATATTCGAGCTCGCCGACGAGGAGCTGGCCCAGCGTCTGAAGCAGTCGCGTGAAGAGCTCTTCAATCTGCGGTTCCAACACGCGGCCGGCCAGCTGGAGAACACCAGCCGTCTCCGCCAAGTGCGCCAGGACATCGCCAGGATCATGACGGTGCAATCAGCGAGAGAACGGGCGAGGGAAGTCTGATGGCCGAGCAGAGAACTACAGCGCAGAGGGAGCGACAGGGTGTGGTCGTCTCCGACAAGATGGACAAGACGATCGTCGTGCGGGTGAGCGCTGTGAAGCCTCACGCCCAGTACAAGAAGATCATTCGCACGACCGATCGGTTGAAGGCTCACGACGAGCAGAACGAAGCTCGTATCGGAGACACCGTGCTCGTGCGTGAATGCCGGCCTCTGTCTCGAGACAAGACCTGGCGCCTGATCAAGGTGCTTCAACGGGCCGAATAGCCCGGCGGCGGGAGATGGGTGACGAACGATGATACAGGTGGAGACAAGACTCAGGGTCGCCGATAACACCGGCGCGCGTGAGCTGCTCTGCATCCGCATCAAGGGCGGGTCGCAGCGGCGCTACGCCGGGGTGGGCGACATCATAGTGGGGGCGGTCAAAGAGGCCACCCCGGGCGGCGCCGTGAAGAAGGGCGACGTGGTGCAGGCCGTGGTGGTCAGGGTCAAGAAGGCCTATGGCCGCAAGGACGGCACCTACATCGGCTTCGATGAGAACGCCGCCGTGCTTATCGACCGGCAGATGAACCCGCGCGGTACACGTATCTTCGGTCCCGTGGGACGCGAACTGCGCGAGAAGAACTTCGCGAAGATCATCTCGCTGGCTCCGGAGGTGCTGTGATGGCACGGGTCGCAGCCGAGAGGAAGAAATTCCGCATCAAGAAGGGCGACACCGTCGAGGTCGTCCAGGGTAAGGAGAACGGCAAGCGGGGTAAGGTGCTGCACGTTCTGGCCGGCGAAGAGCGGATCGTCGTCGAGCGGGTCAACTTTATAAAGCGGCACATCAGGCCGTCGAAGAAGCAACCGCAGGGCGGAGTGATCGAGCGCGAGGCCAGCATGCATATCAGCAACGTGAAGCTGGTCTGTCCGAGCTGCAACCAGGCCGTCCGAGTGGGCGTGCGCATGGACGGGCCGGACAAGATCCGCTACTGCAAGAAGTGCAACGTCCAGGTGGATAAGGGTTAGCGATGGCAGTTCCCAGACTCA
>JAFGIH010000637.1 GCA_016929985.1 Thermoleophilia bacterium
GATCCCGTGTCGCTCATGGTACTCGAACCTCCAGAATCATCGAATCACAGGACTCCAACTTGAGCCTTTGCGAGAAGCCCTCAGTCCTTACTTCACTCCGAGAGCATTACGTTCTCTTGTAACGATTTCCTCCCCAAATGCACAATATCACTTTCATTTGGGCTTGACAGCGGGGCGTTCGGGTACTGTCACGTCGACATACTCGATCTGCCCTTCATCCCTCAAGTAGCGCTCCACTAGTTCCGCCGCCACCCTCAACTTGTACTCGAGACGGTCGGGTTCACCCAACCTCACCTCTGCCCCACCGTCGAGCTGCAGCACCAGCGCTCCGGCCGCCGAGACAGCCACGTGGCCGACCTTGGGCAGACCCGCCACGGCTTCTTCGTCCTGCAGGAGAACGATCACCGGAAGCGCTCCCAGAACCGCATTGGAGACCTTCTCACCCACCGCGTGTTCCGCTCTGGAGGTGGGCACGACAAGCGGCAGATTCACGCCCCGGGGAGCCTGCGCCTTCTCGAGCACGCGGCCGTCGTCCGAGACGAGCCAGATGCTCTCTCCCTCGCCCTGAAGCCGGGCCACCGGTTCGTACTCGACAAGTCGCACTTCGAGTGTGTTGGGAAACTCCCGGTAGACCTGGGCGGAGCGGACATAGGGCAGCCCGCGGAGTCGCCTCTCAAGCTCGTCGGTGGAAAGCGTCAACAGACTCGCGCCCATAGCGCCAGACGTGGCCTGCGCGACCTCTTCCTGGGTCACACAGAGAGTGACGGTCGCGTTGATCTGCTTGACCGCGAAGACGTCCGAAGAACGCAACCAGAGGAAGAGTCCCCCGGCGATGATCACTATGGCGGCTATGGCGAGGAGCGTGCCCCGCCGCCGGCCCCGCTGCCGCGTCACCGAGCGGCGCCGGTCGCGTACGCGGTCATCCATGGGTGCGGGGCGGTCTCCCGGGGGCATCCGCGGACGACTCCCAGGGGAAGTCTGCGCCCAGAAGCCTGACTTCGGGTTCGAGCGCCACCCCGCTGGTGCGGAGCACCTCTGCACGCATGAGACTCATCAAGGCGAGCACATCCGCAGTCGTCGCGTCTCCCAGGTTGACCAAGAAGTTGGCATGTATCCTGGATATTTCGGCGCCTCCCTGCTGCGTTCCTTTGAGACCGGCAGCTTCGATGAGCCTTCCGGCTGCCCCTCCCGAGGGGTTCTTGAACGTGCTGCCGAACGTGCGGACCCCTTGCGGCTGGACGGAACGCCGCCTGCGGAGGATCTGGCGCTGTCTCTCTGCTATGTCCTCAGGATCCCCCGGAACGAGCGCGAAACGGATCGCCGTGACCATCACCTGCTGAGGCAGTCTGCAGGAGCGGTAACCCCAGTCCATCTGGGCGGTCGAGACGCTGGCCGCCCCGGAGGCGGCAGCCATCTGCACCTCTTCTACGACATCGGCCATGCAGCATCCGTACGCGCCCGCGTTCATGGCGATCCCCCCACCCACCGAGCCGGGGATGCCGCAGGCGAACTCGAGTCCGGAGAGTCCTGCCTCCGCCGCCATCACGGCCAGCCGAGATAGCGGCACCCCGGCTCCGACAAGGATCGACACCCGCTCCGCTCCCTTCACCGGCGCCGAGGGCATCCCTTCGACAAAGGCGAAGGTGTCGTCCAGCCTTACCACCACTCCCCCGAAGCCTTCATCGGCCACGAGGAGGTTCGAGCCCGCGCCCAGCGGGACCCAGGGCACGTCATGGTCTTCGAGCATACCCAGTGCCGAGACCAGGTCCTCCGGGTCAGACACGGTCAGGAGAAGGTCGACCTTGCCACCGGTGCCTATGGTGGTGAATGGCGCCATGGGTGCGTCCACCCATAGACGTGCCCCTTCAAGGGCACGCAACTCCTGTATGAGGGAGGCCGGAAGAGTCATCGCTACCTTCGGTCAGGCCGAGGCCAGGAAGCGCTCACCAACCCGGTGGACGTCGCCGGCTCCGAGGGTGAGCACCAGATCTCCCGGGGCGGTGACATGCTGAAGGTACTCCACGACTGCGGTGAGACGGGGCAGGTAGACCACGGGCTTGTTCTTCGCCAGCCTGAGGATGCCGTCCACGATCAGCTTGCCGCTGACCCCCGGCCAGGGGTCCTCCCGCGCCCCGTAGACGTCGGTGACCACGGCCACGTCGGCTTCGAGCAGCGCCTCGGCGAACTCTTTCTGCAGGAACTCGGTGCGGGAGTACAGATGGGGCTGGAACACCGCGATGATCCGCGACCAGTCGCCCTCCCGGGCGGCCCGCAGGGTCGCGCGGAGCTCGGTGGGATGGTGGGCGTAGTCGTCCACGACCGTCACTCCGTTCCGCTCACCTTTGGACTGGAAGCGCCGCACCGCCCCGCTGAACGAGCCCAGGGCCGCCACGATGGGTTCCGGCGGCAGGCCGAGCTCGGTGAGGGCGGCGAAGCAGGCGAGCGCGTTCAGGATGTTGTGCCTGCCAGGGACCTGCAAGGCGACAGTGGCCAGCAGCCGCTCGTCACTGAAGACTTCGAAGGTGCTCCCGGGATGCCCGTTGGTGATCTCGCGAGCCTCATATCCGGCCGGGACCTCGATGCCGAACGAGCATGCGCGGCACCCCACCTCACGAGCCAACGCCGAAACGCGAGCGTCTTCGGCGCAGTAGACGAGCAGGCCGTTTGGGGGCAGATAGGCCAGGAAGTCCCTGAAGACCTTCTCCACATCCTCTATGTGCAGATAGTGGCTGTGGTGGTCGAGCTCCATGTTCGTCAAGACGGCCACCTCGGGCCGCAGGAGCAGCAGCGAGCCGTCGGACTCGTCCGCCTCGCATACCACGAACTCGCCGGCGCCATGCCGAGCGTTGGACCCCAGGTCGTTCAGTTCTCCGCCGACGAGAAAGGTGGGGTCGGCGCCGCTGTCGACCAGTGCGCGACTGATCATCGACGTCGTGGTGGTCTTGCCGTGGGTGCCGCATACCGCGACCCCCCGTCCCGACTCCATCAGCCAGGCGAGAGCCTGGGCGCGCTTGACCACCATGATCCCGCGGCGGCGCGCTTCCTGGAGTTCGACGTTGTGAGCGGGTATGGCCGACGAGATGACCACCACATCCGGATGGTCCAGGTTGGCGGCCCTATGACCGATCTTCACCGGCACGCCGGCCTGTTCCACGAGAGCCGTATAGCGGGACGCCTTGAGGTCCGACCCGGTGACGTCGTACCCGCGGCTGCGGAGCACCATGGCGATGCCGCTCATGCCGGCCCCGCCTATGCCGATGAAGTGGACGCTGCGCAGCCCTTGAGGGGCTGATGTGCTGGTGGTGTCGATGGCTGATCCAGTCATGATGTGGTCTTGCGCGCGGCGACCAATTCTACTACGACGTCGGCGATGCGGTCGGCGGCGTCGGGCCGGGCAAGGGCCAGCGCCGCCTGTCTCATCCGGCTGTTCGTCTTCACATCGAGGATGGTGGCGACCGCTTCGGCCAGTCGATCGGCGTCCAGCTCCGCATCAGAGATCATCAACGCTGCACCCGCGTCTCGCACCATACGAGCGTTGACGGTCTGATGGTCGCCCGTGGCCAAAGGGTACGGCACGAGCAGAGAAGGCACTCCGCGAGCGAGCACCTCGGCCACCGACCCTCCCGCCCTCGCCACCACCGCGTCGGCCGCGGCGAGAGCCAGCGGGAAGTCGTCGAGGAAGGCGAAGGCCTGATATGACGGGTTGGCCTGCGGGCTCTTCAACGCCGCCAACACCTCATCGTGCTCGCGCTCTCCCGTCACGTGGAGGATCTGGAAGGGGGTCGGGATCTTCGCGAAGGCCTCGACCGTCGCCCGGTTGAGAGTGTGCGAGCCCAGGCTCCCGCCGAAGACCAGCAACACCTGCCGGTCCGGGTCGAGCTTGAACCGGGCGAGCCCTTTCTCGCGCGTGGCGCTGAGCAGAGCGGGGCGTAGCGGCCGTCCGGTGTAGACGTACTTGTCGCCCGTACGGCCGGCGCTCGGAAAGGAGAGACACACCCGGTCGACTAGACGGCTTAGGATGCGGTTTGTCCACCCCATGTGCAAGTCCATCTCCACTGCCACCGTCGGGATGCCACGAGCGGCGGCCTCGGCCACCACCGGGCCGGAGGCGTACGCCCCCACTCCCACCACACAGCCAGGACGTACCTCCCGCAGCACGTTCCAAGCATCAACGCCGGCCACGGGTATGGAACCGAGGGTGCGGAGCGTCGAGAGCCCCAACTTGCGGGTGAAACCGCGGATGCGGACCACCGAGAAGGGATAGCCTGCCCGGGGGACCAGCTCCTTCTCCATCCCCCGCCCGGTGCCACAGAAGGCTACTTCGTAGCCCCGGCCCGAGAGGACGTCAGCGAGCGCCAGGGCGGGTACTACGTGCCCCGCCGTTCCGCCGCCGGCGATCAATACGCGTGACATTGTCGTAGCTCACCTCCGGAGCAGGCGCGGGTCTGATGGTCGCACGCCTTGCCACCGCCAGGATCAACCCCACCGCCATCAACATCGCGAGAAGGCTGCTTCGGCCGTAGCTGATGAAGGGCAGAGGCACCCCCGTCAGCGGCAGAGCCCCGATGACTCCACCGATGTTGACGACCGCCTGCAGCGTGACGAGCATACCGCACCCGGCGATGAGGTACTTGCCCATGGGATCCGAGCAGCGTCTCGCGAGCTGCCAGCAGGCCATCGCGAAGACCCCGAAAAGCACCAGCACGAGACCGGCTCCCAAGAGGCCGAACTCCTCGCCCAGGATGCTGTAGATCATGTCGGTATGGGCTTTGGGGAGATACTGATATTTCTGTACGCTCTCCCCCGGTCCCACACCCAACCAACCGCCGCGGCCCAGCGCCATCATCGATTGATACAGCTGATATCCGGTGTCCTGCAGGTCGGCCGAGGGATGGAGAAAAGCGAGGATACGGCTCGTCCGTTCTTCGTTGGAGAAGGTGAGGCCCGCCCCCACGGCAGCCAGGACACCGGTGACGAGCAGCCAATGCCGCCCCTTCATACCGGCGAGCCACAGGAGACCCAGAACGAGTCCGGCCATTATGATGGCGGTCCCCAAGTCGCCCTCCAGCACTACCAGGCCGCAGGCGCCCAGTCCGATGAGGCCGAAAGGCAGCATGTACGAAGCGAAGTCCCCGGGCCGTACCCGCCGCATGGAGAGCAGGTGGGCGCCCGCCATGACCACCGCCAGCTTGGCGAACTCCGACGGTTGGAACCGGAGAGGGCCCAGTTCCAGCCAACTGGCGGAACCGTCCGTGGCGTGGTTGAGCTGCGGAACGTGAACCAGCAGCAGGAACACCGCCGCCAAGCCCAGGAAGAACATGGAGGTCGCACGGAGTCTGCGGTAGTCCAGCCGCGAGAGCCCGATGAGGAGCACGAGTCCTATCACGGCTCCAAGGGCCTGGGGTTTGAAGTACTCGTACTTGTCACCACCGGAGACCCCCTCGGCCACCGAGACCGAGAGCACGGTACAGAGCCCGCCCGCCAGCAAGAACAGAGTGGAGATCCACACCAAATGAAACGCGGCCGGTGCAGCCTGCTTGAGGGTGACGCCCGAACGCTCCTCCCACTCCCAGGTGGTCGTCCGGCCTCGCCGTGCGCCGATACCGGCGCCTCTTACGACTGTGTGGCTCATGACGCTTTCCCAGCCAGATTCTTGACCAGAGACCTGAAGTGCTCGCCCCTCTGCTCGAAGTTGACGTATTGGTCGAAGCTGGCACAGGCCGGCGCCAACAACACCACATCGCCCGGGGTGGCGACCCGTGCTGCGGTCAAAACCGCGGTCTCCAGATCACCATACGACCCCACCTCAGGCAGCCCGGGGCTGTCGCCGCTCTGCCGCACCTCGGCGAAGGCGGCCTCGATCAGAGGAGTGGCTTCACCGATGAGATAGACCGCTTTGCACCCACCGGCGCAGGCGCGCGCGACCGGCC
>JAFGIH010000638.1 GCA_016929985.1 Thermoleophilia bacterium
CGGGTCTGTCGCGAGTTGGGGGCCTCGTCGAAGGAGGTCATCGTCATCAACGATGAGGCGCACCACTGCTACCGCCGGCGGCTGGAAGACGCGGACGAGGTGCGGCTGACGGGTGAGGATCGCCGGGAAGCAGACCGTCGTGAGGAGGAGGCCAGGGTCTGGGTCGGCGGTCTGGACGCGGTTCAGGCCAAGTTGGGGATCAAGACAGTGTATGACCTGTCGGCCACCCCGTTCTTCCTGCGGGGTTCCGGCTACTCGGAGGGCACCCTGTTCCCGTGGGTGGTGTCGGACTTCTCGCTGATCGACGCCATCGAATGCGGCGTAGTCAAGGTGCCCAGGGTGCCGGTCTCCGACGACGCGATGACCGGGGAGGGGGTGACATACCGGGACCTGTGGCTGCGGATCCGAGACGGGCTTCCCAAGAAGGGACGCAGCGGCACCGCCAGCCTGGAGCCCCGGCTGCCAGCCGAACTACAGGGGGCGCTGGTCAGCCTGTACGGCAACTACGAGAAGGCCTACCGGCAGTGGCAGGAGTCACCGGGCGCGGCGAACGGGAGCAGCACCCCGCCGGTGTTCATCGTGGTCTGCCAGAACACGGCGATCTCCAAGTTGGTCTTCGACTACATCGCCGGCTGGGAGAAACAACTCCCCGACGGGCGCACCGTGGCGGTGGCCGGCGAGTTGAAGGAGTTCTCCAACGCGGTCGATGGCGAGTGGCTGGCGCAGCCCAACACCATCCTCATCGATTCCAGCCAACTGGAGTCCGGGGAGGCGATGAGCCCCGAGTTCAAGCGGGCCGCCTCACGGGAGATAGATGAGTTCAAGAGCGAGATCCGTCTGCGCTTCCCGGGACGGGACGCCGAGGCGATCACCGACGAGGACCTGCTGCGCGAGGTGATGAACACCGTCGGCAAGCCCGGCAAGTTGGGCGAGCAGGTCAAGTGCGTTGTCTCCGTCTCGATGCTCACCGAGGGATGGGACGCAACCACAGTCACCCACATCCTCGGGGTGCGGGCCTTCAGCACCCAGTTGCTATGCGAGCAGGTCGTCGGTCGCGGTCTGCGCCGCCGCAGTTACACCCCCGACGAGAACGGGATGCTCGAAGCCGACTACGCCGAGGTCTACGGCGTGCCCTTCTCGTTCATCCCCGCCGCCGGCAGCAGCCAGGATCCCAAGCCGGGTCCTCCCCTCACCCACGTGCGAGCGCTGGACGAGCGGCTCCACGCCGAGATCAGCTTCCCGATCTTGGTCGGCTACCGCTACGAACTGGCCGGAGAGGACGTGACCGCCGCCTTCAGGCCGGAACACCATTTGACCATCTCCGCCGAAGACGTGCCTACCCGCGTCGAGGTCGCCCCCATCGTCGGGGAGAAGGCCGAACACAACCTCGAAGACCTGCGGACCTGGCGCCTTCAGCGCGTGGAGTTCGAGTTGGCCCGCCGCCTCGCCCAGCGCTACTTCCACGACGATGACGGCAACGAGCAGGTCTGGATGTTCCCCAGCCTGCTTCGCATCGTCCGCCGCTGGATCCCCGAGTGCGTCCATTTGAAGGACGGGGCATTTGCTCAAATGCTGCGCATCCACCGCATCGAGGACGACGCCATCGACCGCATCTACAAGGCCATCGTCCACTCGCGGCCCGAGGCTCACCGCCTGCTGCCCATCCTCAAGCCCTACGACCCGGTGGGCAGCACCCGGTACGTGGACTTCGACACCGCCCGGCCCACCTACCTCACCGACCCGGCCAAGTGCCACCTCACCCACGTGGTTGCCGACACCAAGTCGTGGGAGGAGAAGATGGCCGAGGTGCTGGAGCACATGCCCGAAGTGGTGGCCTACGTGAAGAACCACAACCTGGGCTTCATCATCCCCTACACCATCGACGGCGAGCAGCGCTCCTACACCCCCGACTTCATCGTCCGCATCGACGACGGGCACGGGTCCGACGACCTGCTCAACCTGATCATCGAAGTCAGCGGGGCCCAACGGCGGGACAAGGCCGCCAAGGTGGCCACCGCCCGGGAACTGTGGGTGCCCGCGGTCAACGCCCACGGCGGGTTCGGCCGGTGGGCGTTCATCGAGATCACCGACCCGTGGGACGCGACCACGGCCATACGAGCCTTCCTAGCCCAGGAGGCGGCCACCAGTGAGCGGAGGGATTGAACGTGGCGCGGCGCAAAGGTAAGAAGCAGGGGCCGACCCCGGTCGAAGCGTTGTCCCACAACGACACCCGCCCCAACATCCCCACCACCGAACTCCGCGGCTTCGTGGCTGAAGAGGAGAAGCAGCCGCGGCCCCTGCTCTACCCACGCGACCCCTCACTCGATCCGCAACTCGTCTGGCAAGGCAAAGACGAACAGGACTCCCAAGACCTCGCGGTGCCCGCCCTGCCCATCTACATCCAGGAGAAGATCGAACCCCGCGCCATCATCGAAGACCTCCGCCGCCGGTCTCGGCAGGACTCGGGTGAGTTGTCCCTGTTCGAGGGTTTCAACGGCTTGGAGTTCGACCAACTCGTCGACTTCTACCACCACGGCGTCCACTGGTCGAACCGACTCATCCTCGGCGACTCCCTGCTGGTCATGGCCAGCCTTGCCGAGAAAGAGAACCTGCGCGGCCAAGTCCAGATGATCTACATCGACCCCCCCTACGGCATCAAGTTCGGATCCAACTGGCAAGTCAGCACCCGCAAACGCGATGTCCGCGACGGCAAGGCCGAAGACCTCACCCGGCAACCCGAACAGGTCCGCGCCTTCCGCGACACCTGGGAGAAGGGCATCCACTCCTACCTCGCCTACTTGCGTGACCGCCTCGTGCTCGCCCGCGATTTGCTCACGGACAGCGGCAGCATCTTCGTTCAGATCGGTGATGAGAACGTTCACCTCGTCAGGGCTCTTCTCGACGAGGTGTTTGGGAGCGAGGCGTTCTGCTCGCTCATCTCTTTCTCCAAGACAACGGGCCAGACCCACCACCTGCTCGCCGAGACGAGCGACTATCTGCTCTGGTACGCGCGGGACAAAGCGAAGGTGAAGTACCGCCAACTGTTCCGGCCACGACCTCCGATCGACAACGCTCAGGAGAGGTACGTCTTTGTGGAGACGCCCGCCGGGGAAATGATCGATCTCTCGGTGGCTCAGAAGTCAGGGGCTGAGCCGCTGCCCGAAGGGCGGATTGTGAAGCTTGAGAACCTCACCTCACAGACCGGGGGACCCAGTTCTCGGTTCAGGGTCGACCTGGAGGGTCACTCCTACGTACCCTCCGCCCAACGCGGATGGTCTACGAATGAACAGGGCATGGGCCGTCTCCGGTGGGGAGGCTTCCTTTGTGGGCGCGGCTCGACGCTCTGGTGGAAGAGTTACCGAGACCATTTCCCGTTCCGTCCGGTCCATAACCACTGGGATGACGCACGGACGACGGGTTTCAGTGATCCCAAGGTCTACGTGGTTCAGACCGGCACTCGCGTCATCGAGCGCTGCCTGCTAATGACTACGGATCCCGGCGATCTTGTGCTGGACCCCACCTGCGGATCTGGCACTACGGCCTACGTAGCCGAGCAGTGGGGCCGCCGTTGGATCACCATCGACACGTCTCGCGTGGCCCTCGCCCTGGCCCGGACGCGCTTGATGGCCGCGCGTTTCCCCTACTACCTCCTGGCGGACTCGTACGAAGGTCAGCGTCAGGAAGCCGAGATTCTTGGGCGAACGGTCCCTGAGTTGCTGTCGGTGGCGGCGGGCGATGTCAGGAAGGGTTTTGTCTACGGGCGGGTACCGCA
>JAFGIH010000068.1 GCA_016929985.1 Thermoleophilia bacterium
GCCCCGACCGCCGGCGCAGACGTCCGGCGCCGAGGGAGTGAGGTTTCTTCTCGCGTCAGGCCGGCAGGCAGAGGCGGAGCTGGCCGCTCAGACCATCGCTGAACTGATCAGGGCGGGAGACCGGCCCGGCGAGGTGGCGGTGGTGGTACGGGAGATCAGCGAGTGGGCTGTCCTCTTGGGGGACGTGTTCGACTCATGCGGCATCCCCTACCAGGTGGACTGCCGCACCCGCCTTGGAGGCACCGGGCTTGGCGGGGCTTTCATCAACTGCCTCCAAGGGGTCATGTCGGACGATGCGGCACGCCTCTTGGCCTATCTGCGCAGCCCCTACAGCGGTGTTGCTCCGAGCGACGTGGACGACCTCGAATGGCGGTACGAGCGGGGCACGGCCCGTGGGGCGGGGGTCTTGGCGGCGCTGGCGGCACGGGGATGCGGGGATGCCTTGCGGCCGCTGTGGGGCCTGCTGAGCTCCGATCGCGGTGCGTGTCGAGAAGACACCGGTGGTCCACTGCTCGATTTGGTCGAGGCGGAGAGGTGGGCCCGGCGTATGCTGGTGGCGGGAGCGCGGGGCCTCGCCCCGGGCGACGACGATCTTGAGGAAGACATACGCGCATTCCGCGCTCTGCAGGCGGCCTTCGCGGCCATGGCCGGGTTGGTGGCTGACCACGCTGAGCCCGCCTGTTTCGAGGCAGAGGCTGCGCTGAGGTCGCTTGCCCAAAGGACTGTGGGGGGCGCCCGTCCGGACACAGACGATGCCGTGCAGCTCCTGAGCGTGCATCGGGCACGAGCACGTCGCTTCGACGTGGTGATCGTCCTGGGTCTGGTGGAAGGTGAGTTTCCGGGACGGACAGACAGGCCCTCCATCCTCAGCCCGGCGCAGCGAACCGGCCTGAGTTCGGTCGCCGGCGGGCTCCTCACCCCCAGGGTCGACCAGGAGAGCGCCCTCTTCGTGAGCGCGGTGTCCCGGGCCAGGCGGTTACTTCATCTCAGCGCACGCGATGCCGAGGACGACGGGACCGAAGCGGTCCCCTCGCGCTTCTGGGTGGGGGCGAAGACCCTCCTCGAAGTCGAGTCGCAGGGACACGAGAGCCGCACCTTGACGGACCAGGTCTTCACCCCGTCCGCCGCGCCCTCGCTTAGACACTACCTCCGAGCCTGCGCGTCGGCGGGCGTGGCCCCCGATCCGACGAGCGGAGCCGCTCCGTTCGCAATCGCGGAGCGCTCCCGGCGGCGCACGCCTACACGTCTCTCGTCTGCCGGGGTGTTGGAGGAGCTTACCGCCAAGCGCTCCTTCAGCCCCTCGGCGCTGGAGAGATATGCAGCCTGTCCCTTCGCCTGGTTCCTCGAACGGGTCGTGAGGGTCCAGGAGATCGGCCTCGAGCTCGATGGCGCAGCGGTGGGGGAGCTGTTGCACGGCGTCCTTAGCAGCACCTATCGTCGTCTTGCCGGCGCCGGCCTGCTGCCGCTCCGCAGCGACACTGTAGCCGAGGCGGAACGGCTGGCTTTCGCTGCGGTGGACGGCGAGGTCGAGAGTGACCGCTGTCCCGGCAGCGTGGCTCAACGGAGACTGGCCGGCTCGCGGCTGAGGGGCATGGTCCGAACCCTTTTCGCTATGGAGATCTCCGCAGGCGGCGGTCTCAGGCTGTCCGAGACCGAGGCTGAGGTGGGTGGCTCGCAGGGGACGGATGTGGGAGGACTGCGCATCAGGGGACGTATCGACCGCATCGACGCGACTCCGGACGGCGCGGGACTCTTCGTCATTGACTATAAGAGCGGGGAGATACCCTCTGCAGCCTCCATGGGCAGCGACGCAGCTCTGCAGCTCCCCCTCTATCTGCTGGCCCTGGGTGTGGAACGTCCTGATGCCCAGGTGATCGGAGGGGCCTACCTGTCACTCTCTCGAAACCAGCGTGCCGCGGTGATGGCCGCCGGCTGGGAAGACGTAGTGGGAGGCGCGGGGCGCGGCTGCCGGGCCCTCGACGGCGCCGGGATGGAGGAGCTGTTCCGTCTCACCCGGGAGCACGCGCTGCGTGCCGCCGAGGGTATGCGGACGGGAGACATATCCCCCAGAGAGGACCGGGCATGCCCCGTATGGTGCCGCCTCGGTCCGGCGTGCCGGTCTCGCCGGGGAGGGTACAGGCCGTGAATCTGGTCAAGAGCATGAGACTCTCCGATCTGCAGGCGGCCGCGGTGCTCGATGGCAGCCCTCGGGTCCTGATCTCGGCGGGTGCCGGCAGCGGCAAGACCCGCCTGCTCGTGGCGCGGGTGGTTCATGCGCTGTTGGAGGAAGACCTACCCATGGACCGTCTGATCGCTGTGACGTTCACGCGTAAGGCGGGCGCTGAGCTGAGTGCGCGTATCGCCTCGAGCCTGGAAGCGTGCGGCCGCTCTGATCTCGCCCGGGCGCTCGACACTGCCACTACAGGCACTATCCACAGTCTCTGCCTGCGCTTGGTGAGGGAGCACTCGCTCGAGGCAGGGGTAGACCCGGGGTGCGGGGTGCTTGAAGCCGAGGCAGCCGTCTTGCTCCAGCAGGAGGCAAGTGGCAGGGCCTGGGAATCGGTGGTGGAGACTGCCGGTGAGGCGCAGCTCTCGGTGTTGGCCCGCCAAGGAGAACGGCTGCGCAGGGAGATGCTGTCGCTCTATGAGCGGCTTCGGGGGATGGGCCAGGAAGAGCCACGGTTGCAGATCAGACCCGGGCCCGATGACATGGGGGCAAGAGAGGCGCTCGTGGATGCCCTGCGCGCCGCGCTCGACGCAGGGTCCGCGACACCGAAGCGATCGCGCACGCTCGAGCAAGACCTCGCGAAGGTATCCGCCTGCTTGGCTTGGCTCGAGGGTGAGGCGGCGGAGAGTGACTCCGAAGAGGCGCTACGCAGGAGCGAGGACTTCTTCCCCAGCCGGCGGACGGCCTCAATGGAGCCGTACTTCGTGCCTGTGCGGGTCGCTCTCACGCGATATCGTGCGCAGCTGGCGCAAGCCCCGCTCATCCTGCTCGTCGCCGTCATGAACCGGCTGCTCCAGGAGTTCCACGGGGAGTACTCGGTCCGCAAGGCTGAGCGCGGAGTGCTCGATTTCGCCGATTTGGAGTTGCGGGCCCGGGCTCTGCTCAAGAACGCGGCAGCGGAGGGTGCGGCATGTGCGCCGACACTCGCCGGCGCGCTGCTCCTCGTCGATGAGTTCCAAGACACCAACGCGCTCCAATGCGAGATCCTCGAGGGGCTGAGAGCGGCCCGCATGGTCATGGTCGGCGACGAGAGGCAGAGCATCTACCGCTTCAGGGGCGCCGACGTGGACGTCTTCAGAGCCCGCCAAGCAGCGCTCGGGGCGGGGGCTCCTGCGGGAGGAGCGACACCGGTGCACCGGCTCGATGTCAACTACCGGAGCGATCCGAGACTGCTTGCGTTCATCAACCGGGTGTTCTCGCATCCGGTGCACTTCGGTGAGGGCTTCGTACCGCTGCAGTCCGATCCTGAGAGGGGGGCCCATGTGGCCGTCCCCGGGGGGGCGCCGGCGGTCGAAGTCTTGGTGACCGAACGGACGAACGGCACCGAGACAGACACACGTACCCTGTCCATGCAGCACTCTGAAGCCGCGGTGGTGGCCGAACGTGTTCGCAGTCTGGTCGAAGACGAAGGGTGGCGGCAGCGTGACGTCGTGGTGCTGCTGCCCGCGCAGACTCACGTCGAGGTGTACCAGGAGGAGATACGAGCCTGGGGTGTGGACGTGTATGTGGTCCGGGGCAGGGGCTACTACGCGCGCGAAGAGGTCACAGACGTCATCGCGCTCCTCCAGCTCTTGGTCAACCCTCACGACGACCTGGCGCTGGTCAGCGTCCTACGGTCTCCCATGGTGGGTATCTCCGACGATACGCTCTACCATCTGGGCAGAAGGCGCCAAGCCACGCGGGCCCGGTCGCTTTGGACGGTGGTGCGCGAACCGGGCGATGGACCGGTGTTCAGCGACGAGTCGGCGGCGGATGGCCTCAGGTTGGCTCAGTTCCGGGAACGGGTCGCCGAAGTGAGGACCAGGGTCGGGCGTCCCGGTCTCTCCCGGCTCATCGACGACGCCATCAGTGCCTTCCGGTACGATCTCTGTCTTCTCGCGGCTCCGGAGGGGCGGCGCCGGTTCGCCAACGTGCGCAAGCTGATGCGGTTGGCCGATGAGTTCGAAGCGCTGAACGGCCCGGATCCGGCGGGATTGGTGGAGCTGTTCCGATCGGTGGGGAACCTCAGCGATCGCGAGGGGAGCGCGCCCACGCTGGCAGAGGGTGAGGACGTCGTACGGGTCATGACCGTGCACCAGGCCAAAGGCCTGGAATTCCCCGTGGTGGTGCTGGCTGGGCTCGGAAGCGACCTCTCACGCACAGACTCACCGGCGTTCGTCGTGAGCAATGATGGGCGGACGGGCGTCTTCATGCGGGATTCCAAGCACAAGACGTACGAGGCCTACGACCTCTGTCTGGGACCGGCGATCGAGATCGAGGAGGAGCAGCGCAAGAAAGAGCGGGAGGAGGACACCCGCTTGCTCTACGTGGCGATGACGCGGGCGCAACACCGGCTGGTGCTGGTGGGGGCACGGCCCAAAGGTGATGAGTGCACAGCCAATCGTATCGGACGGGTGGTGACGGCCCTGGGCCAGGCAGGTCTTCCGGAGACAGGCGCCCCTGCGAATCTACACGAGCTCCAGACGGTAGTGGCGGCTGTGGCGCCGGCGCCCTATGACGCGGAGATCTCCACGCCCCCACGGCGACGCACGGTTTCTGCCACGTCCACGATGGACACCCGGCCACGCCTGCTCGAGATCCGAACCCCGGGGAGGGCAGTGCGGAGGATCAGCTTCTCGGCCCTGGCCGCCTACGGACGCTGCCCCAGGCAGTACTACCTGGAACGGACGCTAGGACTGAGCTTGTCTGCGGTCGGGCCGTTCGCTGCGGGCGGCTCTGGTGGGGGCGGCGGAGGTGCCGGACGTGGCGCCGGCGGCCTGAGCCGGAGCCACGATGACGATCAGGAGGTACCGGTCGCGTACGGAGAAGACGTGCTGGACGACGTTGAGTGGAGCACCGGCAGAGACGTCGGTCTGTTGGTACATGCCCTACTCGAAGGGCTGCCACACCGGGGAGGGCGTCCTCATCCGGCCGCTGTGCGGGAAACCGCTCAGAGGGCGCGGTCGGCTATGTCTCTGGAGCTGAACGACGCCGACCTCGACCGGGCCGTCACCCTTGCCATGGGGTTCTGGGACTCGCCGGCGGCTCCGGTCTGGTCGGCGCCGTCGGCCCGCAGGGAGGTGCCGTTCTTCTTCTCTCAGGGGTCCACGGTGGTGTCGGGCGTGATGGACCTGCTCGAGCGGAGGGATGATGTCTGGCGCATCGTCGACTACAAGACGAATGCCCTGCATGGGCGTTCGCCCCTGGAGGTGGCCGGTTCCTACAGTCTGCAGGCCGCCGTGTACTGTCTGGCCGCTCTGCGTGCGGGCGCCCCCTCGGTGCGGATGGATCTCGTGTTCCTGGAAAGGCCCGCGGAGCCGGTGAGCGAGGGACACTCGCGGGACGACATCCCGGTCTTGGAGGCGGAGCTCGCCGAAGCTCTTGAGGGATTGAGGCAGCGCCGTTTCCCCACGCGCCGCGGAGAGATCTGCGATCGTTGCGCGGTTGCGGAGGTCTGCGCGGCCATGGCTGCAGGTGGGTCAGATGGTATAGAATAGGCGACCGTCAGCGTGCTGTTGCCCGCTGAACGGAGGCGGGGTGTAGCGCAGCCTGGTAGCGCGCATCGTTCGGGACGATGAGGTCCCGGGTTCAAATCCCGGCACCCCGA
>JAFGIH010000639.1 GCA_016929985.1 Thermoleophilia bacterium
ATGAGCAGCCCGTACTTCTGTCCGTCTATGACGAACAGTACCCAGGTCTCCGAAGAGCCGGGTGTGTCCTCGGCGCCGTTACCGGTGGCTACCGGCTCCGCAAGTCCCAAGGAACCGTCTGACTGCATGTGCCTACCTTCCCCTTAGCGTGAGCATCCAGCCTTTTGTATCGGCTGAATAGGGCTGGGGCTTTATCGTGGAAGGCGGGGTGCTGCCAAACGCGCTGCCGGACGGTTTCTACACATCGTAGGCTTCGCGCCCCAGCGTCTTGATCCAGTTCTGGGAGAGCACCTTCTGGGCGTCCTCGGTCCTGTCGACTCCGAGGATCACGATGGCGTTGTTGTCGATCCTTCCCAGGTGGGGATAGAGGTAGTGGACGTTGATGCCCGCTGCCTTCAGGGGCTTGAGCACGGCGTTGACGCCGCCCGGGTGGTCGGGAGTCTCCACGGCCAGCACGTCGATCTCTTTCGGGTCGTAACCGTTGCCGGTGAGGATGTTCTTGGCCTTGTTGGGATCGTCGACCACGAACCGCACCGTGCTGATATCGGACGTGTCGGCTACCGAGATAGCCCTGATGTTGACGCCCTCTCGCCCCAGGAGCTCGCTGACGGTCGAGAAGCTCCCCGGCACGTTGGCCAAGCTGACGGATAACTGCCTAATGACCATATGCCTGATCCTTTGCATAGTCGTAACCCAACGCGAGCGCTTCCCGGTTGACCTTGAGGAGCCTCGCTTTTCCTTCCCCCAGGATCTCGGTGAGGTTCTGGAGCATGGCGTCGTAGGAGATCATGTCGCTCGCCCTGATGAGCGCACCGAGCATGATCATGTTGGCCACCTTGATGGTGCCCAGCTTCTCCGCCAGTTCGCTGGTGGGTATGGCAAGGATCTCGATGTCGCTGCGCGCGGATTCGGTGCGCACGATGGACGAATTGGCGCACAGCAGGCCCCCCGCCTGCAGGATGCTCTGAAACCGTGCGAACGAGGGTTGGTTCATGGCTACCACGAACTCCGGTTCGGACGCGACGGGCGAGGCGATCTCGTCATCGGAGATCACGACAGTGCAGTTGGCCGTGCCGCCTCGCACCTCCACTCCGTAACTAGGGAGATAGGTGACGTGCCTACCCTGCAGCATGGCCGCTGTGGCCAAGGTCGAACCCATCGAGAGGACGCCTTGCCCTCCAAAACCCGAGAAGATGGTGGCCGTCAGCATGACGTGTCCTTGATCACGCCCAACGGGAACCGCTTGGCTATGACCTCGTCGATGTACCGGCAGGCGTCGAGAGGCGCCATCTTCCAGTTCACCGGGCAAGGTGACAGGATCTCGACCAGAGAGAAGCCGCGCCCATCAAGCTGGCACTGGAACGCCTTGCCGATGGCCTTCTTGGTCTTCTTGACGGCGGCGGGCTTGTTGACCGCCACGCGTTCGAGGTAGGCGGAACCGTCGAGAGTCGCGAAAACCTCGCAGACCCGTATCGGGTGGCCGGCGACGACGGAGTCGCGCCCTCTGGGGGTGGTGGTGGTGACCTGGTCGAGGAGCGTGGTGGGGGCCATCTGGCCGCCCGTCATGCCGTACACCCCGTTGTTGACGAAGATCACGGTGATGTTCTCGCCCCGGTTGGCGGCGTGCAACCCCTCAGCGGTGCCGATGGCGGCGAGGTCGCCGTCGCCCTGGTAGGAGAGCACCAGATTCTCCGGCCTCACCCGCTTGATGCCGGTTGCCACGGCGGCTCCGCGCCCGTGGGCCGACTCGATGACGTCTATCTCGAAGTAGTTGTAGAGCAGCATGCCGCACCCGGCCGGGGCGACGCAGATGGCGCTGCCCTGCAGGCCCATCTCGTCGACCACTTCCATGAGCAATCGGTTGATGATGCCGTGCCCGCAGCCGGGGCAGTAGTGGAAATGCGCCTCTTTGAGCAACGTGGGTCTGTCGTGCACCGTGCTCATCGGGACTTCCTGTCCGCGCGGGCCTGGGCCTGCAGATAGTGGCGTGAGATGATCCTTGCGAGTTCTATCGGCATGGGGATGACGCCTCCCGGCCTGCCGTAGAAGTGCACGCGCCCTTTGCCCTCCAGCGCCAGCTTCACGTCTTCGACCATCTGGCCGGCACTCATCTCGAAGACGAAGAAGTCGCCCACCGTCTTCACCATCTCCTGGAGCGTCTTCGCGGGGAACGGCCAGAGTGTGATGGGCCGCAGGAGACCGACCTTGAGTCCCTCCTGGCGCAGTCTCCTGATGGCTCCCTTGGCTATCCGCGCGCCGATGCCGTAGGCGACCACGATCATCTCGGCGTCGTCGGTGAGGTATGTCTCGTGGCGGACCTCGTTCTGTTCCATGAGCTGGAACTTGCGGAAGAGCTTCCAGTTGTGCTCCTCCTGCAGCTTGGTATCGAAGATGAGGGAGTGGATCTTGCGCGCAGGCCGGTCTCGAGCTCCGTTGAGGATGTAGTCTTTCTCGCAGTCGGGCGGGCGCACCAACTCGTCGAAATCGACCGGCTCCATCATCTGTCCCAGCATGCCGTCGCCCAGGACGATGACGGGATTGCGGTACCTATCGGCCAGGTCGAAGGCCAGAGGCATGACCGTGGTGAGTTCCTGCACCGACCCCGGCGCGAGGACGACGTTCTTGTAGTCGCCATGTCCGCCCCCGCGGGTGGCTTGGAAGTAGTCCGACTGGGCCGCCGAGATGTTGCCCATGCCCGGGCCGCCCCGCACCATGTTGACTATCACCGCCGGCAGCTCGTCGGCCGCCAGATAGGAGATGCCCTCTTGCTTGAGGCTGATGCCGGGG
>JAFGIH010000640.1 GCA_016929985.1 Thermoleophilia bacterium
ATCTACGACGCGCTGGTGCGCATGGCGCAAGACTTCTCCATCCGCTATCTCCTGGTCGACGGGCACGGCAACTTCGGCTCTGTGGACGGCGACTCCGCCGCGGCCATGCGCTACACCGAATGCCGCCTCAGCCGCATCGCAACAGAGATGCTACGTGACATCGAAGCGGAGACAGTCGACTGGACGCCCAACTATGACGAGAGCCGCGAAGAGCCGGTGGTCCTGCCTTCGCGCTTCCCGAACCTGCTGGTCAACGGCAGTTCGGGCATCGCGGTGGGCATGGCGACCAACATCCCGCCGCACAATCTGAGGGAGACCATCGCGGCCACCGTGGCGCTCATCGACGATCCGGGGCTGAGCAGCGCTGATCTGATGCGATTCATCAAGGGCCCTGACTTCCCCACCGGGGGCATCATCATGGGCAGTGCCGGCATCCGTGAGGGCTATGAGACCGGCCGGGGTCGAGTGGTGGTCCGGGCCAAGGCCCACACAGAACCCCTGAAGCAGGGCAAGACGGCCATCATCGTCACTGAGCTTCCCTATCAGGTGAACAAGGCTCAACTCATTGAGAAGATCGCCGAGTTGGTGCGTGACAAGAGCATCCCCGAGATCTCTGACCTGCGTGATGAATCCGACCGCTCAGGCATGCGCGTGGTGATCGAACTGAAGCGTGAAGCCATCGCGAAGGTGGTGCTGAACAAGCTGTTCAAGCACACCGCCATGCAATCCACCTTCGGGGTGAACATGCTGGCACTGGCCGACGGGGTCCCCAAGACCCTCTCTCTCAAGGAGATGCTGCGCTACTACATAGCGCACCAGAAGGATGTCATCGTCCGCCGCACCAAGTTCGAGCTCCAGAAAGCCAAGAAACGGGCTCACATCCTGGAGGGGCTGCTGATAGCGATCTCCAATCTCGACGAGGTCATCCGCATCATCCGCTCCAGTGAAGACACCGAGGCGGCGAAGATGGGCCTCATGGAGCGTTTCGGTCTCAGCGACGAGCAGGCCCAGGCCATCGTCGATCTGCGGCTGCGCAATCTGACCGCGCTCGAACGTCACAAGCTCGAAGAAGAGCACCGCGACCTTCTCGAGCGCATCGCCTACCTCGAGGGTCTTCTCGCCGATGAGACCCAGATCTACGGTGTGATCAAGGAGGAACTTCTCGAGATCCAGCAGATGTACGGCGACGACCGCCGCACGGAGATCCTGCCCTCCGAAGACGAGATCGACATCGAGGACATGATCGCCGTGGAGGAGATGGTGATCTCCATCACCGCCTCCGGCTACGTGAAGCGCCTGCCGGTGTCGACCTACCGCACGCAGCACCGCGGCGGCATCGGGGTCATGGGCATGGACCTCAAAGAGGGCGACTACATCGAGCATCTCTTCATCACCACCACCCATCATTTCCTGCTCTTCATCACCTCCCGGGGCAAGATCTACCGGCAGAAGGTGCACGAACTGCCCCTGGGCAGCCGGCAGAGCAAGGGACGGCACGTGGCCAATCTCCTGCCGTTGGCGCAGAACGAGAAGATCAGGGCGGTCATCGCCACCAAGGACTATACAGACGCAAAGTACCTGGTCTTCGCCACGAAGAACGGCATCGTGAAGAAGACCCGCTTCCTTGACTACGCGACCACTCTGAAGGCCGACGGCATCATCGCCATCAATCTCGACGGAGACGACGAGCTGGTCGCCGTGGCACACACCAACGGTCACGACGACCTCATCCTGGTATCGAGCGAAGGCAAAGCCATACGCTTCCATGAGTTCGACGTGCGTCCTACCGGGCGCAACACCATGGGAGTCACCGGCATGCGCATGTCGGTGAGCCACTGCCTGCTGGGCATGGCCGTAGCCGAAGACGACGCCGACATCTTCTGCGTGACGAGCGGAGGGTACGGCAAACGCACTCCCATCTCGAGCTACCCCACCCAGAAGCGCGGCGGGCAAGGCGTCATCACCATCAAGGACAGTCCTGACCGGGGCGACCTGGTGGGTGTCACAACCGTTCGCAACAACCACGAGCTCATGCTCATCAGCCAAGAGGGCACGGTCATCCGGGTCCCCGTGGAGAGCGTGCGCACCACGGGCCGGAACACCATGGGCGTGCGGGTCATGAATCTTCGCGGCGCGGACAAGGTGTCGAGCATGGCTCGCCTAGTCGGCGACTCTAATGGCAACGGCAACGGGCACGGCGCTGGGGCCGCGAGCATGGACGGTCTCAGCATCGACGATTCGCACGACGTGGATGCCGGCCTGGAAGGGGCCGGCCCGGAGGCCGAGGACCTCGAAGACACCTTCGAGACCGAGGGCGACGTAGCCGAAGAGGACGGTCAGCCCGCGTCTTAGGCGGTCGGGGGGCTCTGCTATCATTCGCCGCACGGGCCGGCAGAAGCCGGCCGGCAGTGAGGAGGAGAATCCGCGATGTATTTCTGGTACTGGGACCTGATCCTACTGGTGCCGGCCTTCCTACTCAGTCTCTACGCGCAATACAAAGTCAAATCGACCTTCAGCCGCTACTCCGAGGTGCCGTCCTCGCGCGGCATCACCGGGGCGCAGGCCGCCCGGATGTTGCTGGACTCGGCGGGCCTCATGAACGTAGGGGTGGAGGTGGCGGGCAGCACCCTGTCCGACCACTACGATCCGCGGACCAAGATGCTCACGCTCAGTCCGCCGGTCGGTCAGAGCAGCTCCCTCGCGGCTCTGGGCGTCGCCGCCCACGAGGCCGGCCACGCTATGCAGCACGCCGAGGGTTATCTCGCCTTCAGGTTGAGGGGCGCGATCGTCCCGGTGGCGAACCTCGGTAGCAATCTGGGGATCATCCTGTTCTTCGTGGGCCTGATCTTCTTCCGCAGCGGGATGCTCATGAACATCGGCATCCTGCTCTTCTCGGCCGCGGTGCTGTTCACGGTGGTCACCCTCCCGGTGGAGTTCAACGCCTCGCGCCGGGCCATCACGCAGCTCGAGAACAAGAGCATTCTTGTAGGTGAGGAGCTTGTGGGGGCGAAGAAGGTGTTGAGTGCGGCCGCGCTCACCTATGTAGCGGCGGCGCTCATGGCCATGCTGCAGCTGCTCAGGCTCATCCTCATCAGCCGCGGCAGAGATTAGTCCGTCCCGATCGAGGCGACCGTCTTGACCGGGGTGACCTAGGAGAGAGGCGATGTCCATACCGCGGGTGCTGCTGGTCCCTACTCACCGTACGGGCCTGGCCGACGCGGTCGCGGCCGCCGCCGCCGACATACTCACTGCGGGAGGCCGGCAGGTGCGTTATCACCATGTCGGCCCCATCGGTCCCGCCGCTACGTGGGATCGCTGGGAGGGAACGGCCTTCATCGATCCCGCCCTATACAGCGAAGAGGCTCTCTTCGGTCTGTACGACGTCGCCACGCGCGGCGCGGAGATCTCCCTGCTTTCGTCTACCACGGGGGTGCTGGACCGGCACGAGGATGTCTCCTGGGTGCCGGCGGATGTCGCTCGGCTGCTGGATTGTCCCATGGTCGTGCTGGTGGATTGCCGGGGCTGGGGGAGTGGCATCCGTGTTCTCACAGCCGGCCTCAGATCCCGGCTCTCCCGGCACGATCTGGCCGGGGTGATTCTCTCCGGGGTCGCCGGCCGGGATCATCTCGAACTGCTGAAGCAGGCCTTCGACGAGGAGGATATCGCGGTGGCGGGATGCCTGTTTGCCGATGACGGCCCGGGGTGGGACACGCCGGCCCCGGGGGCCTGGGGGCAACCGCTGCAGCCGGCCCTCGTGGAAGCAGTGGCACGCCAAGTGGACCTCGGAGGGCTCGTGTCGCTCGCGGGCCAGCGCGGGTTTCTCCCCTCCCAGAGCCGACTGACCGACCGTGGGTCAGAAGGCCCCCTGGTCGCGGTGGCGGGTTGCAGGGGCTTCACGCCGTGGAGCCGCGACTCCATCGAGGTCCTACGGGCCGCCGGTGCGCAGATCCGTCGGCTGGACCTCCTCGAGGACATCTCGCTACCCGAAGGCGTCTCGGGGCTGGTTCTTGCCGGCACCCTCTGGTCCGACGTTCTGCCCGAGATCGCGTTGAACACGTCCTTACTGGGGAACATCCGGTCACACATCGAGCGCGGCCTACCCACCGTTGCCCTCGGCGGCGGCATGCTGCTGTTGCTGAGTGCGGTACAGGACCTTCTGGGCCGCACCTCTGAGCTTGCGGGAGTCGTTCCGGTGCGCGGGGAGATACTTTGGGAGTTCGACGAGCCCTCGCACGTGGAGCTTACTGCCGGGTGCGACACCGTCCTGCTTGCCCAGGGCGAGACCGTGCCCGGGTGGGTGCTCACCGACGCCGAGCTGATCGGTCCGCAGACAACATGGCAACCGCCGTTCGAGGTCCGCACCCCCGGTGCGGATGCCGGCCGCATGGAGGGCGTGGCCACCGACTCGCTC
>JAFGIH010000641.1 GCA_016929985.1 Thermoleophilia bacterium
CCACGAGCTGCATGAAGATCCTGTAGTGCCGCAGATCCTTGCCTTGAAGCATTCTGGCCCCTTTCATAGCTGCCATCGAAGCAGGGCTTGTCAGGTTCATGGTAGACGACGCGGGCATCGCCGGGCAACACCCGTGCGAAGCGGCCACAATGCTAACATTGGTGTAGCTCCGGGAAAGCGACATCTCGAGCGGTCGCAAGGAGGTTTCATAGGTGTCCAGCCAGACGGCGCCTGAACAGGCACTCATCCTGATCGTCGACGACGATTATGACTTTCTCGAGATCAATCGCATGATCCTCGAGAAGGCGGGCTACCGGGTGGTCACGGCGGCCGAGCCGAAGACCGCACTCATGCGGATGGAGGATGAGAAGCCCGATCTGGTGATCTCTGACCTCATGATGACCAGCCTCGATTCCGGCTTCTATTTCGCCCGGACCCTCAAGGAAGACCCGCGTTACGAGAAGATACCCGTCATCATCGCCACCTCGGTATCAAGCGCGCTCGGCCTCGATTTCAGGCCCCGCACCGACGAAGACCGCGAGAAGATGCACGTCGACGCCTATTTCGACAAGCCACTCGACGTGAGCCGGCTGCTTCTCACGATAGCTGAACTCCTGGGCGGCGGCACTGCACCTGCGCCTGCTCCGTGTGGGCCGAAGACACACGTGGATGCACCTGTCGCCCCTGACGCGGATGCTCCGGATGCAGCTCTGGAGGACTGATGCCCACCTGGGACAACCCCCTCATCACCATAGATACCGAGAAGTGCCGTAGATGCTATGCATGCGTGCGGGAGTGCCCCGCCAAGGCCATCCAGGTCGTCGACGGAAAGGTGAAGGTCATCCAACCACGCTGCATCGGGTGCGGCAACTGCCTCAGGGTCTGCAGCCAGAGCGCGAAACAGGTGCGCGACGACACCGTGAGAACCTTCGAGCTCCTAGAATCAGAGGGGCACGTGGCGGCTATGGTGGCGCCCAGCTTTCCGGCGGAGTTCACCGACGTCCCTCCTGGGAAGCTGGTGGCAATGATCAGAGCCTTAGGTTTCGACTCGGTCCACGAGGTCGCTCTGGGGGCTGATCTCGTGGGACGTGAGTACAGGCGCCTGGTGAACGAGAACCCTGAGAACCGGTACATCACAACCCCGTGCCCGGCGGTCGTTTCCTACGTACGCAAGTACCATCCCCACTTGATACCCTACCTGGCGCCGGTGGTCTCGCCCATGGTGGCTCTGGCCCGTGTCTTGCGCCACGACATGGGCCCCGACATCAAGACGGTCTTCATGGGCCCGTGTGTCGCAAAGAAACGGGCGTCTATCGATACCACCCACGTCGAGGTCGAAGCAGTGCTGACCTTCTCGGAGCTGCGTGACATGTTCGCCCAGAAAGGGATAAGGCCCGAGGCCTTCGACGACGACGATTTCGATCCCCCATATGCGGGGGTGGGGATGATCTTTCCCATCGGCGGAGGCCTGCTTCAGACTGCCGAGATACGCGAGGACCTCCTCGATGGAGACGTGGTCGTAGCTGAAGGGCGGACGCAGTTCGTCGAGATAATCAGCGAATTCGATATGGCGCATTCAGGCACCAAGCTCCTGGACATCCTCGCTTGTCAGGGCTGCTACGCGGGAGCCGGTATGACCACCAAGGAGACCATGCTGCAACGGCGCACCCGGATCAGCAACTACGCCAAGAAACGCCTGGCCGGATACTCCCAGGAGCAGATGGCCCAGGTGCTCGATGTAGAGAACAGGTATGAGGACCTCGACCTATCCCGCACCTACAGATCCGATGAGCAGACCTTTGAGCACATGCCGACTATGGACGAGCTGCAGGAGATCCTCCATCGCATGGGCAAGTACAAGCCCGAAGACATGCTCGATTGCGGCGCCTGCGGATACGATACCTGCCTTGACCACGCCCGCGCGGTCTACTCAGGATTGGCCGATTCGGAGATGTGCCTCCCGCACACCATCGAGCAGTTGCGCTCCGCGTATGAGGAATTGGAGATCTCTCACCGTTCGCTCGAAGACGCGAAAGAGGCCCTGGAGCGTTCCGGCCGGCTGGCCAGCATGGGCCAACTCGCCGCCGGTATCGCCCACGAGGTCAACAACCCCTTGGGCACTCTGCTGCTGCACGCCAGTCTCCTCCTCGAAGAATGCGAGCAAGAGGAGTTCCGAGCCGACCTCGAGACTATCGTCGACCAGGGCAACCGCTGCAAACGGATCATCTCCGGTCTGCTCAACTTCGCCCGTCAGAGCAGGGTGCTCCGCCAGCCTACCGATGTGGCCGAGTTGGTGAGGAAGACCATCCGGACCGCCCCGGCTGTCGAGGACGTGATCGTCAAGGTAGACGACCGGCTCGCAAACCCGGTCGCCGATATCGACCCCGACCAGATGATCCAGGTGCTGACCAATCTGTACACCAATGCCCAGCAAGCGATGCCCGAGGGTGGTGATCTGACAATCACCCTGAGCGACGATCCCGAGACGGTCACCATAGACGTGACAGACACCGGCGTTGGGGTCGCCCCGGAGAACCTGCCCAAGCTCTTCGACCCGTTCTTCACGACCAAACAGGTCGGGGTGGGAACCGGACTGGGGCTGGCGGTCAGCCACGGTATCGTCAAGATGCACAAAGGGCAGATCTCGGCAGAATCAAACACGGACAGGCTGGCAGGTCCAACTGGGACCACATTCACGATCACTCTGCCCCGTCACGAATAGAGGGAGTCTTCAGGTGCCACACCGAAACCAGACGCTCAGGGTAGCCATGGTGGACGACGAGGTACCCTTGAGCCTGGCCGTCCGTCGCATCCTTGCCAAATATCAGGTCCATGTGGACGATGTCGGTGTGAACGTCACCTTCTCCGCGAGCCATTTCGTTAACGGCGAGGTCTTCCTCGAGAGCTTGCAGCAGGAGGCCGAATTCGATCTACTGCTCCTCGACCTTAAGTTGCCGGGAAAGAGCGGCATGGAGGTACTCGAGGAGTTGGGGCAACAAGAGCGGTCGATAGTCACGATCATGATCACTGCCTACGCCACTTTTGACACGGCCGTGCAGGCCACAAAACTGGGTGCGTTCGACTTCATCGCAAAGCCGTTCTCACCCGAGGAGCTGCGCTACGCGATCAAGAAAGCCACCGAACACCTGATAGTCGGCAGGGAGGCCCGCAGACTGGCCGAAGAGCAACGCAGAGTGCGGTTCAACTTCATCTCCGTGCTCTCACACGAGCTAAAGGCCCCACTGAACGCCATCGAGGGCTATCTCAAGATCCTCCACGACGATGAACCCCCTGAACGCCGGCAGATGATCGACCGCAGCCTACTCCGTTTGGATGGCATGAGAAAACTGATTTTCGACCTCCTGGATCTCACGCGCATTGAGTCCGGGCAGAAGGCTAGGCAGTTCACGGATGTAGACCTGGTGACAGTGGCGCAGAGGACTATCGAACTGTTCTCACACGAAGCGGCCGAACGCAGTATCGGCATCGTCCTGCGAGCGCCCCGCCCGGTGAGGATGCTGGCCGATCCAAGCGAGTTGGAGATCGTACTCAATAATCTGGTCTCCAATGCCGTGAAATACAACCGCGACGGGGGCAATGTGACGGTGGCCCTTGAGCGCGCCGACGACAGGGTGAAGATTCAGGTCGCGGATACCGGCATCGGCCTGACACCGGAAGAGAGCGCCAAGCTGTTCACGGAGTTCGTCCGCATAAAGAACGAGGATACCTACAAGATCCTGGGAAGCGGCCTCGGCCTGTCTACGGTCAAGAAGCTCGCCCAGCTCTACGGTGGAGAGGCCGCCGTCAAGAGCGAGAAGGGGGTTGGCAGTATCTTCACGGTGACGCTGCAAGACGCGCCACTCGATAGTCCGGCTCACTCCGAAGCCTTAGCCGATGCCCTCACAGTGACTACGGTACCGACCACCGCGGATGCCGAGTGACTCCCGCTCTATCTCCGAAGCCTGAGACGAGATACTATCTATGCTATCCAGCAACACCGTGACTGGGGAGACGGCGCGTGTAGCTGCAGGAGACATGACGAGCAAGTGGTGAGGGAGGGCGTTCGTGTATAAGATCCTGATAGTGGACGACGACCCGGACATGGTCGAGGTGACCCGGATCGTCCTAGAAGGAGAGGGATACGCTGTAGACAGCGCCCCGAACCTGGAAGAAGGCCTGATCAGGCTTGAAGAGGGTCAACCCGACTTATTGATCCTCGACGTGATGATGGAAGAACCGGATGACGGCCTACGCTTCGCCCGCAGGGCACGCATCGAGGGACACACCCTGCCCATCCTGATGCTCACGAGTGTCAACCAAGCTCTTGGTCTACAGATCGGTCCCGATGAGGAAATAGTGCCGGTGGATGAGTTCGTCGAGAAACCCATCGACCCCGATTGCCTCATCCGGAAGGTCAAATGGCTGCTCGAAGAGCGGGGAGAGGCGCTATGGTAGCTGCCGAACTGGTGAAACTTCGCGAGGAAGTGGTAGTCATCGCCGAGCAGAACGGCTTCAGCCGCTCTGCGCTCATCCCCATCTTGAGAGACCTCAAGACCAAGTACCAGGGCATCGACAGCGACGCCGTGCAGGTCGTCGCCGATGTGCTCGGCCTCTCCCCCGCGAGCGTCCACGCCGTATCCACTTTCTACGCCTTCATACGGCCGCAGAAGCAGGGCCGGTACTCGTTCCGGCTGTGCCGGACCTACTCCTGCGATCTGGCCGGCAAGGAAGAGGTGGCACGGCAGCTGGAACATGATCTCGGCATCGCCTTCGGAGAGACTTCGGCCGACGGCGCCTTCACTTTGGAGTGGGCCAACTGCATGGGTATGTGCGACCAGGGTCCGGCCATGCTGGTGAACGAGGAGATCCACACGAGGCTCACGCCCGAGAAGATCGGCAAGATCGTGAGTAGCTACCGGCAGCGGTTGGCGGACGAGACTGCCGGCGACGAGGCGACCCACGGCGGCGAGGCCGTCGATGCCGACTTCGCCAACGCGGCCAACGACCTCACCTTCTCTACCATCCCGGCCGGTGAGGGTCTGGCCAAGGCGCTCAAGATGCGACGTTACGAGATCATCGACATGGTCCGCGACTCGAGGCTCAAGGGGCGCGGGGGCGCCGGCTTCCCCACGGGCATGAAGTGGAACTTCGCCGCCGCCGAGCAGCGCACCCCCAAGTACATCATCTGCAACGCCGACGAGGGCGAGCCGGGCACGTTCAAAGACCGCCTCATCTTGAGCCAGTTCGCCGACCTCGTGATGGAAGGCATGACTATCGGCGCCCGCGCCATCAACGCTCCGGTGGGACTCATCTATCTACGGGCCGAGTACGCCTACCTGCGGGCCCACCTCGAAGACGTCATCAGGCGGCGCACCGACGCGGGACTCCTCGGCCGCAACATAGGCGGCATCGAAGGTTTTGACTTCGACATCCTGGTGGTCATGGGCGCCGGCGCTTATGTCTGCGGCGAAGAGACCGCACTCATCGAATCCCTCGAAGGATCCCGCGGCGAGCCCAGGAACCGACCGCCCTTCCCGGTGGTCTCGGGGTTCCTCAACAAGCCTTCGGTGGTCAACAACGTCGAGACCCTCGCCTGGGTGCCCTGCATACTCACTAAGGGCGTCGACTGGTTCATAAGCGTGGGCACCGAGAACTCCGCCGGCCACAAGCTGTTCAGCGTGTCTGGAGACTGCGCGAAGCCGGGTGTCTACGAGTTCCCCTTCGGTATCACCGTCGCCGAGTTGCTCCGCGAGGTCGGCGGCGAGGATGCCAAGGCCGTGCAGATAGGAGGCGCGTCCGGACGATGCGTCCCGAGGAAGGACTTCGAACGCCGCCTGGCCTTCGAGGATATCCCTACGGGAGGCTCGGTCATCGTCATCGGCCCCGGCCGCGATATGCTCGACTTGGCCCATAACGTCATGGACTTCTTTGTCGACGAGTCGTGTGGCAACTGCGCGCCGTGCCGCCTGGGCAACAACAAGCTGCTCAAGGCCGTGGAGGTTCTCCGAAAGGGCAGGTACGCCCCAGAGTATCTTGACGAGCTGCACGCTGTCGCCGACACCATGCAGGCCACCGCGAAGTGTGGTCTGGGCCAAGCCAGCTCGGTGGCCTTCATGTCCATCCTGGACAACTTCCAGGACGAACTCCCCAAGAAGTAACCCCCGCGGGCGAAAGGGATCGTAACGATCCCTTTCGCCCGCCGCGGATCCTCGCCAAGCCACTCAGCGCGACTCAGTCGGTGGCGCCTGCCGGGTCGATAGCGGTAGGGATCGTGTCGTCCGTTGCTCCGGGTACAGCGGTGGTAGTGGTGGCGGGAGTCGCGCCCACCTGCACGACCCTCGAGATCATCTTGAAATCGCTGACGAAGACCTCCGGACCATTGTGCAACACGGTGCCGTCAGGCATGGTGACCTTGCGGGTGACCTTACACGACCTTGCATCCTGGCCCGCCCTCTCGATATAGGTCACACCGGGCTTGAGCGACGAGACGGCATATCTTTCTACGCGGCTCTTCTCACCGAATGTCCACCCACTCCAAGACCACTCCACCTCTCTGCCGTCATCCGTGCCGTAGATGTTGAAGACGGTGGTGATCCCGTTCGACCAGCCATGCACCCAGATGTAGTGATCGGTGTCGTTCTTGAACCGCAGATTCTTGCCGCCATCGGTGACCGTGGCATCACGGCCCGGGGGATAGTGATCGATGTAGAGCGAGTGGTTATGACGCTCTATGATCTCCAAACCGGCCTCGAACACAGCGTTGAACACAGTCGTCGAAACCTGGCAGATCCCGCCTCCCAGGACGTCCTCGAGGTTCCCCTTGCCGATGATGCCCGGAGCCAGCGCGAACCCACGCTCTTCAGTGCGTGGACCGATCTGTTTGTCGAAGTTGTAGACCTCCCCCGGCGCAAGGATCTTGTCGGCGTACTGGGTGGTCATCCGCACGTTCTGTTGGCGCTCGGGAGGGCAATCGTAGACCGTTGTGTAACCCGCGAGCTTGGTGTGTATGCCCATGGCCTCGGCCTTCTTTGCCGTGAGCTCGGGCTCGACATCGACCACCACCACCTTCGCTGTGCGCTCCCCGGGCTTCATCGCAGCAGCGGTCAGAGCTTCAAGGGTCGCCTCTCTGTCGAGAGCCCGCCCCATCTCCCCGGGCTCAGCCCAGGCGATCTGCCCGTTGCTTTTGAACGTGGCGTTCACCGGCTGCTTGTACACCCTGCTGGCGATCTCGTCCAGCAGAGGGGCCATCTTCGACGACGAGAACACCGGCGCCAGCACGGAGACACCGCCGTCAGGCTTCGACTCCACGTCGAGATAGGCGACTATGTCGTCAGGGTTCAAGACCCAGGAACGCTCCCCAAGGGTAAGCTTGATGGGGCCGCTGACCATGATCTCGGCATCCTTGACCAATTCCTCGTTGCCGAAGCCCAGGGCCGGGGGCTCCTCGATGACCATGGGGATGCCGGTATCCACGGTACTCGGCGAGAGCAGGAAACCGGCCAACTGCTCGCGCAGCACATCGCGATCGACCACACTCCCTTTCCGCCCCGCCACCACCCTCACATTGCCGTCGTCGAAATCCAGCCCGACGGGTACGGCAGGAATGTCGAAGGTCTTGGCTATCTCGGCCACCAGAGCGTCCATCTTGAAGTCGTTCACAAGCCCTTTGAGGGGGATGTCGACGGGCCTGAACAACAACTTGAACCGCCGGCCCAGATCTGTGACGAAGTTGCTCTCGCGGGTCACGGCCATGGCGGCCTCGACAGCGCTGCCGATATTGGGCCTCACCCCCGCTCTGCCAAGTATGAACTCGAAGGTGCGGCCTGCCGCCCCCACAAGCGCCACCGACGACGACTGCGCCCTGGCGACGTGGGAGGTCAGGGCGAGGGTCGCTTCGTCCTCGGTGAGCCCACCAAGATCCACTCCCGCGACTCTTACTCCGGCATGGATCTTGTCGTGGTAGAGGGCCGTGTCGATGACAACGGCCAGACCGAAGGCGACAACCAGCGCCGCGATCACCAGCGCCACCCAACGTCTCAACCGGCCACGCCGGCGAGACCTTGTAGCCGGACCATCCCCCAAGTAAGGCCTTTTGCGTCCCAACTCCTCCGGACCCCCGGCCTATGCGATCAAATCGCCGGACAGCACGGTGACGGCGCGAACGGCAGCAAACACACCCCCGCCGGGTTCCCGGCGAACGGACCCTCGGTGAACGCAGCAACATGAAACAGCCTGACGGCCAAGACCCGCTCCTCAGGTCGTAGTCTCGCAAGCGCACATGATACAGGGCGCGTCCATCTCTCGTGCCCGCCCCACCTCGCCGGTGCAGCCGCGCACGAATGTACTAGACTGGTCACACAGGGTGCACTCACACAGAGAAAGATGACCATGACGGACCATCCACCACCCGGACTGCCGGAAGGCTGGTCATATGACCCAACGCCCGCGTCTGGGTCCGCTGACGACAGCAGGCCAACAAGTCGAAACAGGAATAGGACCTGGATCGCGGCAACCATTGCTCTGCTGGCGGTCGCCATCACCTGCATCCTCGTGTTCGTGGTCTTCCACGACAACATCTTCGATGGGGCCGCCACGATAGCCACCAGCTCGGAGACCACGGCCTCCACGACCATGAGCACTGGGGCCGGCGGCGTCACCCCCGCAACCACCGCAACGCCGGGCGCCGTCCCCGCCGCCCCCGAGCAGGTGGTACGCACCTTTTTCACTGCCGTGGAAAACGAGGATCCGGACGCCCTGTTGGCTCTGCTCGACCCGGCGGCCGCGGACACGATCTTTGCCGGCGAGGCGGCCGACGAGATGAAGGATGTGTTCTTCGCCAAGATGTTCGATTACGGGTCGGTCGAGTTCTCCGACGTCGTGCTCAGCACGCGGATGATCGGTGAGACTGCTGCGACGGTCACCGTTGTCTCGGGGACGGTCTCCATGACCAGCGCTGATGGAGCCAAGAACACCCGGGACATCTCCGATGCCGGAAGCCCAGTGGAGCTAGAGGTCAACCTACGCGATGGAGAGTGGTATCTGAACCCACTCTCCATGCTCGGTAGCGTGTTCTAGCTGTGATGCCCGTTGCCGCGGTCTACATTACTGCGGTCACCGTTCCCGTTGGTCACCCGACCGTCCAGCATGTGGAATACACGGTCGCAGGTGGCCGCCACCTTGGGATCGTGAGTGACGAGAACGAAGGTGGTGCCGGTGGCTTCATTGATCTCGTGCATCATCTCCACTATCTCCGTCGAACTCGCCGAATCCAGGTTGCCGGTCGGCTCGTCGCCGAAGATGACCTTGGGGCCGTTGACCAGTGCCCGAGCGATGGCCACCCTCTGCTGCTGCCCACCGGAGAGTTCCGTAGGCTTGTGGCCGGCCCGTTCGGCCAGACCCACCTGGGCGAGCGCCACCTGAGCCGCGCCGCGGGCCTCACGCCTCCCCTTGCCCGCGTACTCTGCCGCCAGCATGACGTTCTCCATGGCGGTAAGACTCGGTACCAGGTTGAAGGTCTGAAAGATGAAGCCCACCTCACTCCTGCGAAGCTGGGCCAATTGGCGCCTGCCGAGATTGTCTACGCGGCGCCCATCGAGCCACACCTCCCCCGAGTCGGCCGAGTCGAGGCACCCTAGGATGTGCACCAGTGTAGACTTGCCGGACCCTGAGGGCCCCATGACCGCCACCATCTCCCCCTTGTAGATCTCCACAGAGGCGTTGCGGACGGCGTCAACGTAGTTATCCGCGGTCATGACGTAGCGCTTGCTGACCCCTCTGCTCCGGACTATCGGCTCAGTCATACGAGAGGCGGCCCATGAGGCTTCTATGTCGGCAGGACTGGTCGAGAGAGCGTCCAGGATATCTGCGGTGTTTTGCATCGTTTTCTCCTTGTTCCCGGCGTAGTGCCGTTATTCGTACCGAAGGGCGAGGACCGGCTGCAACCGGGCCGCGTGCAACGAGGGATAGAGTCCGCTCACCAAGCCGAGGCAGATGGCGAAGAGCACAGAGCCGATCGCGAGCCGGGGAGAGATGAGAAAGAGATCGAGGTTGCGGGACTCGAGCAGCTTGTCGGCCACGGTGGCCGCTACCCAGCCCAGGAACA
>JAFGIH010000069.1 GCA_016929985.1 Thermoleophilia bacterium
CGGACGGCCTGTACTGCCGGTCCGAGTCCAAAGCCAATGGCCCTTGCCCGTACCCCGTCGACCTCGACGGTGCAGCGTAGATGGGCTCCCGTGCGCGTGGTCTCGGCGTTGTCGATGCCCCCACCGACGACCAGCAGCCGCGGCCTCGGGTTCCCGGTCCCGAAGGGACCAAGCGTCGCCAGCGCCCGGGCGACGTCGGCATTCACGTCTTCCCCCCGTAGGATGGCATCGGCCCGATAGGTGGCGATCAGGTCGCGCGCCTCCAGCACCGACCGCGCATGTTCTTCCACCGCGGCACGGAAGTCTTCCAGGTTCTCCGGATCGAGTGTGAGACCCACGGCCTGCTTGTGGCCTCCGTATATGGTGAGAAATGACGCGCAGGCGTCCAGTGCACCGACGAGATCGTAGGCCGGGATACTACGGCCTGATCCCTTGGCGACTCCTTCACGGAGGCCCAAGAGGATGGTCGGGCGGTGGTAGCGTTCCACCAGCCGGGAGGCGACGATGCCTACCACGCCCTCGTGCCAGTCGGACCCGGCCAGCACCAGCGCCGGAGGTAGTTCATCCAGCGCCTCGACCTGGCCCACCGCCGACTCAAGTATCTGACGCTCGACATCCTGACGCTCTCCGTTGAGTTCGTGAAGTTCGGCGGCTATCAGCCGCGCCTGTTCGGGGTCTTCGGTGAGTAACAGCCGCAGAGGCGGGGACGGGTCGGCCAACCGGCCGGCGGCATTCAGGCGTGGCGCCAAACGGTATGCCACGGTGCCCGAATCGACCGCCCCCGTGCACGACGCCACGGAGCACAGTTCACGCAGACCCATACGTTGGCCTATGGAGATGAGCTTCAACCCCTCTTTGACGTAGTATCGATTTTCGCCCCGCAGTGGAGCAAGGTCGGCGATGGTACCGATGGCCACCAGATCGAGCAGTCCGCGCAGAGGCCCGGGCAAGGTGTGGAGTCCTGCCCCACACCGATGAGCTTGTAGGGCATGAAGCAGCTTGAGCGCGAGACCCACACCGCACAGGTCGCCACTCGGATAGTCGCCGACCACCTCGTGGATGACGTGACAGTCGGGGAGCACCGGACCGGGCTGGTGATGGTCGACCACGATGACGTCGAGCCCTCGCTCGCGGGCCAGACGGACCTCGTCGGGATAGTTCACGCCGCAGTCGACGGTGATGAGCAGAGCGGGCTCCCCGGCGGCGATCGTCTCCACCGCCGTTCGCGAAAGGCCATAGCCTTCATTGAAACGACTCGGTAGGTACCACTCCGCGTCGAGACCGTATTCACGCAGGCCCAGGACGAGTACCGCGGTAGCCGTGATGCCATCGGCATCGTAGTCGCCATGCACCACGACCCTCTTCTTGCCGTCGATGGCGTCCGACAGGGTCTCGACTGCCGCGCGCATGTGCGCGAACAGGAAGGGGTCGGGAAGAGGATACGAGCCGTCCAGGAACATGCGGGCCGCGGCGGCGTCGGTGACTCCCCGGCCTGCCAGCACCATGGCGACCACAAGGGGGACGCCGAGTGCGTCGGCAAGCTGCTGAGAATCCTCCCATGGGTACGGAGTGACCGCCCAGGCGGTGTGATCGAATGCGGTGGAGTTCGTCATGTCGGTGACACTATACCGACCGAGGCGGACAGGGAGGGCTGACAGACGTCAGGAGTTCAGAGCCTGCCCGACCGGATGATGGCGTAGATGAGCCACACGCCGAAGAACAGCGACCCAGCGAATCCCGGCACGCCCCAGACTGAGATGCCGCCTATCTGAGGTCCGCCTTCAACCATTATTGCCACCGCGGTGCCGGTGACCCCCAAGGCGATGCTGATGAGAGCGGCAACAAGCCTGTTCGTAATGAGATCCAGGCGGTGCGTCACATCTTCCAGGCCGGTGTGACGATACCTCACCTCAAGTTCACCGGTGCGCAGTTCTTCCAGCAGGTCGTGGAGTTGCAGTGGGTACTCGCTTGCGACCTGCGCATACTCGGCAGCATAGCGCTGCACCCTCGTTGGGAGTCTTCGTGGGTCGATGAGTCTCCGTTTGAGCTCCCCGGTATGCTCTCGTGCGAAGTCGAAGAGGTTCAGGCTTGGATACATCTGGCTCACCACTCCCTCCAAGGTGAGAACCGCCTTGTCCAAGACCAGGAACCTGCTCGCCAACGACAGGCGCAGCGAATAGACGATCTGGAGCACCTGATGGAGCACGACGCCCATCTCGACGCTCTGGAGAGAGACTCCGTAGTAACGGTTGAACGCCTCTTCGATGGCGCTCGTGACCTCTTCGTCCAGGGAGACCGGCCAATGCACCCCCAGTCGCCTGAGTGACCGCTTGACCCCCGGGATGTCGGTGTGCATCACGTACAGAAAGAGCTTCGTACCCTCTTCCAGATCGTCCATCCGCAGATTGCCCACCATGCCGAAATCCAAGAGCCCGATCCCACCTTCGCCCAGGTAGACGATGTTGGCCGGATGAGGATCCGCATGAAAGAACCCGTCGTGCAGTATCTGCCTGAACCAACACGAGGCGATGAGTTCCGCCAGACCCTTCCGCTTGTCGGCCTCGAGCGCAGTCATGTCGACTTGGTTGAGCGTGGGGCCCTGTAGGTACTCTATGGTCAGCATGCGCTTACTGCAATACTGCCAGTACACCCTGGGTATGACCACTTTCGGGTCGTCCTCGAAGTTGGCGGCGAATCTTGCCGCGTTGCGGGCCTCCAGTAGATAGTCGAGCTCACGGCTTATGGACCGGGAGAACTCCTCCACCACCCCGATGGGCGAGAACC
>JAFGIH010000642.1 GCA_016929985.1 Thermoleophilia bacterium
CACGGCCTTCTCGACCGACCGGCCCGCCGTCATCGACATACGGGTGAACCGGGAGGCCAATGTCTTTCCCATGATCCCTGCAGGGGGTACGGTGCACGACATGATGGAGCGTGACTGATGAAACACACATTGTCAGTCTTGGTGGAGAACAAGCCGGGCGTTCTCACACGGGTCGCCGGCCTCTTTGCCCGGCGCGGTTTCAACATCGATAGTCTGGTGGTTGCCGAGACCGAGAACCCGACCGTCTCGCGTATGACCATCACGGTGGACGAGCAAGACCAGCCGGTCGAACAGGTCAGCAAGCAGCTGCACAAACTCATCAACGTCATCAAGATCACCGACCTCGACCCTACCAACAGCGTGGAGCGCGAGCTCCTGATGATAAAGGTCAAGGCAGACGCACAGTCTCGCTCGGGCATCATGCAGATAGTCGAGATCTTCCGGGCCAAGATCGTCGATGTGAGTGCTGAGGTCCTCATCATCGAGATGACCGGCACCCGCGACAAAGTGGGCGCCCTCATGGAGCTACTCAAACCGTTCGGTGTGGTGGAGCTCATGCGCACCGGCCGCATGGCCATGAGCCGTGGAAAGAGGGCTACCTAGCAACCAGCAGCGGTTCCGGCGGCCGCGGCGGCCGGGACACCAGTGTGTTACCGTGCCCGTGGCACCGAAACAGGAGGTATGAAGCAGAGATGTTGTACGACAAAGATGCGGATCTGGGTCTTCTCGATGGGAAGACCGTAGCCGTCATTGGCTTCGGCAGCCAGGGGCACGCGCACTCTCAGAACCTCAGGGACAGCGGGGTCAAAGTGGTGGTGGCCGAAGCGCCCGGTACCGCAGCGTGGGAGCGGGCCGCGGCGGCCGGTTTTGAGGTCATGACCGCGAATGCGGCGGCAGCTGTCGCCGACGTCATCATGATGGTGGTGCCCGACCAGACCCAGAAGGTGGTCTACGAGACCGCCGTCCGCGACAATCTCAAAGAGGGCGACATGCTCATGTTCGCCCACGGCTTCAACATCCATTACAGCCAGATCATCCCGCCGGCCGACGTTGACGTCACCATGATCGCGCCCAAGGGGCCGGGTCATCTGGTGCGCCGCGTTTACACCGAGGGCGGGGGAGTGCCGGCACTCTGCGCCGTTTACCAAGACGCCACCGGCCAGGCGCGTGCCCGCGCGCTCGCCTACGCCAAGGGCATCGGCGCGCTGCGCGCGGGCGTCATCGAGACCACCTTCAAAGAAGAGACCGAGACCGACCTGTTCGGCGAACAGGCGGTGCTCTGCGGCGGTTGCAGCGAGCTCATCCGCGCCGGTTTCGAGACTCTGGTCGACGCCGGATATCAGCCGGAAGTGGCGTATTTTGAGTGCCTGCACGAGCTGAAGCTCATCGTGGACCTTATCCACGAGCATGGCATCAGTGGTATGCGGTACTCGATCTCCGATACGGCCGAGTACGGCGACATGACCCGTGGCAAGCGGGTCATCAGTGACGAGGTCCGCGAGGAGATGCAGTACATCCTGGAAGAGATCCAGACGGGTGAGTTCGCGCGCGAGTGGATCCTGGAGAACATGGCCGGACGCCCCGTCTACAACGCCATCAAGCGCGAGGAGTCCGAGCACGAGATCGAGATCGTGGGGCGGGAGCTTCGCGGCATGATGCCCTGGCTGGGCAAGAGCGGCAAGCTGGAATAGGTCGTCCGCCGGGCGGGGGCGAGAGATACATGTGCGGGGCGCAGCCCCGGCCGATGGCCGGGGCTGCGCCCCGTCTCACTTCAAGCCCTACCCCTCAGCGATCCTCGCTGCCGGCATCCTTTGCGGCGGTGTCCGCCGTGACGGGCTGTCGTAGATAGGCGGTCAGAGAGGCACGCATCAGCGTCATGAGGGCGCTCGCGGCATGCGTGATCGAGCGGTCTTTGCCCACGATGAGGTTCAGCTCGCGGCCCAACCCCTCCTCGACCTCTATGATGCACAGGCCTCCTCCGGCCATACCACCCAGGGATATCTGGGGACTGATCGATACTCCCAAACCGTGTCGTACCAGGCTCTTCACCGCCTCGATGGATGAAGCACGGTAGGCCACTCTGGGCTCGAATCCGGCGCGCCTACACGCGTCGATGGTCTGGGCGGTGACGTTGAACATGTCTGAGGCCAGCACGAAGTCATCGCTTGCGAGGGCCGCCAGATCGAGAGATGAGTGGCCGGCGAAGCGATGGTCCGGCGGGACGATCACAAAGAGCCGCTCGCTTCCCAGGGGGATCACATCCAGGGTCTGAGGAGCGCCGGGGGCCGTCACGATGGCGAACTCGACGACGCCTCGTTGGACGAGTTCTTGGAGGTCTCCGTCGCCGCCTTCAACAACTTCGACCCTCACCCGTGGATAGTCGTGGCGGAACAGAGTGAGCACCTTGGGCACGAGATAGATGGAGACCGAAGGATTGCACCCTATGCGGATGTCGCCCACCTCGACGCCAAGATGCTCTCCGAGTATCCGCACCGCCTCGTCGGCTCGGAGTAAGATGGCCTGGGCGAGGGGGAGGAAGACATCGCCGTCGGGCGTGAGTGCGATTTTGCGGCTTCTGCGGTCGAAAAGCTGGGTGCCGAGTTCGTCCTCGAGCCGCTTCATCTGGTAGCTTAGGGCGGGCTGCGACACATGAAGCACCCGCGCCGCATTGGTGAAGCTCATGGTTTCGGCGATGGTGACGAAATATCTCAGTTGAATCAGTTCCATCGGTTCAATAGAAATATCACATAAGGTATATAGAAACAATATATTTGCATTATGGAGTAGCCTGGTCTAGACTGCGTATGGCTGAGCACTGAGAAACCATGATCAAGGGAACCCCCCCTCCCTGATTGTGGCAGAGCTGAGCAGCTTTCCCGCAGCATAGCCGACTCC
>JAFGIH010000643.1 GCA_016929985.1 Thermoleophilia bacterium
CGTCGAGAACAACCAGTGTTCCGACAACCACTCGTACGGTATCAGCCTCCAGGAGAGAACCAGGGCGACCATCAGCGGCAACACGTGCCACCGAAACGGTTTGGAGGGTATCGCCTTGGCGCATAACGCCCAGGCCACTATCGAGAACAACAACTGCTCTCACAACATGAGCGGCATAGGGCTCTACCAGAGTGTCGTAGCTACCATCAAGGGCAATACGTGCACATTCAACAGCTATAACGGCATGGACTTTCAGGATCAATCCAACGCGACCGTCGAGAACAACACGTGCGCGGACAACACGCAGGCCGGCATTGTCGTCCACGAGGAGGCTAAGGCCACGATCACTGAAACCACCTGCACCCGTAACGGCTTGGACGGCATCGGCGCACAAGACCACGCTGTCGTGACGATTGAGAACTGTACCCTTACCTCTAACAAGCAATGTGGTGTCCATTTCTCAGACTGGAGTTCCGGTGTTCTTCGGCACAGTGAGATCGCGCATAACACGTGGGGTATCTGCGCGCGTGAACCCGCAACCCCCACCATCGAGATGAACAATCTGCACAACAACGTTCACGACTACTTCTAGCGAGCGGACCGGTCGCCGCGTACGTGTGAGGGATAGAGCGCCCGGCGGCGAAGTAGTCTAGAGCCCGACGCTCACGTCGCGGCCCAGCAGGACGATCGGTGAAAGGGGTCGATTCCATGAAGCGGCGTTCGCTCTATGCCGGCAGCTTCTTCATCGCGGCGGCTGCGCTCATAGTGGTCTGTGTCTCGGTGGCCTATGCGCTCACCATCCCGACGTTGACGGCGCAGTCTCAGCCCAGTTTTGCCGCGGGCGACAGCCACACGCTGGCCATCGAGGCCGACGGGACTCTCTGGGCGTGGGGCGGCAACTACTACGGTCAGATGGGCGACGGCGCCAACCAAGACCGCTCACAGCCCACCTGGATCGTGACCGTGGACGACTGGATGACCGTCGCGGCCGGTAACAGGCACTCGCTGGGCATCAAGACCGACGGCTCGCTCTGGGCCTGGGGTTGGAACCTCTGCGGCCAGTTGGGCGATACCACGTTGGTCGATCGCCACAGTCCCACTCGCATCGGGGACGAGACCAAGTGGGTGGCTGTGGCTGGTGGCTATGGGCATTCGCTCGGTCTCAAATCGAACGGTACGCTCTGGGCTTGGGGATGGAACACCGACGGCCAGTTGGGCCAGGGCGCCTCGGGTGACTACTACTATCCCAGGCGTGTGGGCGCCGGGACCGATTGGGTGGCCATCTCCGCGGGCGACTACTTCTGCATGGCTCTCAAGTCAGACGGCTCTCTCTGGACCTGGGGAGACAACGACGACGGCCAGCTTGGCGTCGGCGACATGGTCGACCGGATAGTTCCCACCCGTGTCGGGATCGGCACCGATTGGGTAAGCGTGTCGGCGGGGAGCAGACACGCGCTGGCGATCAAGGCCGACGGTTCGCTCTGGGCTTGGGGCGCTAACGAACTCGGCCAGCTAGGCGACGGCGCCACGGAAGACCGGCTCGCCCCCTTCCGCATCGGCGCCGGCACCGAGTGGGCTGCCGTGGCTGCCGGGGGATACCATTCGCTGGCCCTCAAGACCGACGGCTCGCTGTGGGCTTGGGGATACAGCGCCGAGGGCCAGGTTGGCGATGGCACCACCTCCAACCGAGCCGCGCCTGTCCGCATCGGCAACGAAACGAACTGGGGCGCCGTGGCGGCAGGTGGCTCTCATTCGCTGGCTCTGAAGCTCAACGGCTCGCTCTGGTGTTGGGGCAGCAACGATGACGGGCAACTCGCGCAGTCTCCCATGAACCAAGACTGGTACGCTCCCGTGTCTGGGCTCCTGAGCGTCAGTGCCCCCGGCGCCATCGTCACCACCACGACGACCTCCAGCACTACCACCACCACGACCGTCTCGTCGACGACCACCACCTATCCGCCTGCGAGTTCAACCACCACGACCACCCTCAGTGGGGTGAGTTTCACGGACGTATCGGTGAGCAGCCCCTACTACGCGGCGATCCACGGCATGGCGGCCCGGAAGATCATCAGCGGCTACTCCGACGGCACCTTCCGGCCCAACAACTCCGTGCTGCGCAAGCAGTTCGCCAAGATGATCGTGGGAGCGATGGGGCTCCCGGTCTCGGAGGACGACTGGAAAGACTCCAGCCGGCCCTTCACTGACTGCGGCCCCGACGTGCTCACCGACCTCTATCCGCACGACTACATCGCGGTGGCCAAGGAAGAGGGCCTGACCACGGGCAAGACCGCCAGCACCTTCGCGCCCGACGCAAACATCACTCGGGCTCAGCTCGCCACCATGGTGGTGCGGGCCGCCCAAGCGTCCGATGTGGCGTTGGACCCGCTGGGCGCCGGATACACGGGCGTCTTCGTCAAGTACAGCGACCCCACCCACGGCTCCAACGTCAAGCTGGCCGACTCCAACGGCCTGCTCGCGGGGATCCAGGTGGGCAGTTCTCCGGCCGCCTGGCTGGCGGGTAATGCCACGCGGGGCGAGGTGGCCCAGGTGCTCTGGAACCTCATGCAGAAGGAGTAGGGTCCGATCCCCGAGGGATCGCCGCTCCGACTCGCGCCCGTTTTTCAGCAGCCGCCTAGTGCCAGAGAGTGAGCCCCGTCTGCGGGTCCATCTTGCGGATGACCGGTGGGCCCGTCAGGGTGGTCATGAGGATCTCCATATTGAAGACGGACGTGCCGTCGGCCAGGTGACCCCCATAGGCATGCCCAGTCTCGTCCGCGAGCACGATGTGCACGTGCACGATGGGCTCACCGTTGAGCAGCGACACGTTGCCCCACATGCCGGCTACTTCCAGTCGCTTGTCGAGGTGCAGCTCGATCCATTCCTTCTTGGGCTGGTCGTAGTAGCGGATGACCGCCTGTGAGACCGCACCGACTCCCGAAAGCCACGCCAGGTTGATGTTCTTGGCAAGGACATACCTCTGGAGTTCCTTGAGAAGGTCGCTCCCGAAATCGGGTTTGAGGATGTGGGCCGGACCTACTGATGCCTGCACGTCGAACATCAGCCATCACCTCCTGTTAGTGCCGTGGAGCGCCATCATGCGTGGTGCTTGCAGCTAGTCGTCCCACTTGAACTCGGGAGCTATCCGCTGATCCCATATCTCCTCGGTGACGTCTTCGAGGCAATGGCGCTCCTCCGGCGTCATCTCGGTGATGAGGGCATCTGGATCGCTCAGCAGCTTCACCTCCAACTCGGAGGCATCGAGCCGGCCGTCGTCGTTGACGACCGCGTTCTTCTCTTTGAAGCAGAAGGCGAGTTCGTCGAGATCCATCCCTTCGCGGTGTAGGGTGACCCGCTCCGTGGTACTGGGAAGATCGCGGCGCATGTCGACGAGATACTGGTACCAGACGATATCCCACGCGATGGTGACGATCGCTCGGGGCTCCACGCCGGGAAGGCGGGTCAGGTTGGCCTTCGGCCTGCCCAGGCTGCGGCGCACGTCGCGGACGCGGGTGGTGAACTGGCTCTCGTTGTAGTAACGCTGGGCCGCCTGCACTTCGTCGATGTGGAAGGTGGGTAGATGCTCATGGGGCGCCTGGCCGGCCGGCTGGGAGGGTTCAGCCTCGGCCGCCGGCGGCCGGACCAGTTCCGCGGCAGGTTCCGCGATGGGTGGCGCCGCATCGGGAGCGGTCCAGTCTGAAGCAGTCTCGACGGCGGCGGGCTCCACAGCTGCGGGCTCCGCGGCTGGGGGCTCGACCGCGGGCGTGATCTCAGCGGAGGTCGTCGGGCCCGTATCGACCGGCACCATCTCGTCGAGAGTGGCCGGGGCGGCGATGTCGGGGGTGTCGAGCGGGAGCGAGATCATCGCACTCTGGTCGGGCGGCGCGCCTGTCTGGGTGTCCTCCGATGCGGGCGCCGCGAGAAGGAACTCAGTCTGAGACAGCTTGGCGCGGGTCTTGTCCAGCTCGTGCTCCAAAATCTTCAGACGGTTCTCCACCGCTGTCTTGCCCTGCACGTCGGTGATCATCTCCGCGGCGAACCGCTCCAGCGACGACGCCAGTCGTTGCAGGGCCGCCTGTATGTCGCCCTGCAGGGCGATGAGGTCGGTCACAGGCATGAGCAGCTCTCTGGTCTTCTCTAACGGGTCGAAATCGGCGGCGAGCGCCTCCCTGGTGGAGTCTCTCTCGTCCGGCCAGATGCTCTCCGGATTATGGGCCCGCTCGCGGTTGGTCTCGGCGTCACCGCTCAAGTCGGCGCCGGCCGCGCATTCCGGGCACAGACGCGCCAGGCTGCCGTCGGCGAACTCCTGGAAAACGACCTCATCCCCGAGGGGGGCGCCGCAGATCTCGCAGCAGTCGCTCACGGGGAAGATCTCGTCGGCAGATGCCATTGTTCACGCCTCCTTCCCTGGTACGCAGAAGCCGGGGAACGCGGATGATTGTTTGTCTGATTGCCGCCTCAGTATAGCAGTCGATACGGCGGCTCCGGCCCACCGGCCGGCCCTCTCACGGGCCGGCGCGGAGCGCGAGGATGGGGGTCTCTCGCGGTCGCGCTCGTGGGCCACCGGGGCCATCCTCCTGTAAGATTCGGCTGTCGCCGGCCGGCGAATCCTACAGGCAGACCGTCCGCATCGGGAAGGAGGCCCGTTTGCTGTTCCCCACGGGGATGTTCGTCGCTTTCTTCGTGGTGGTCTTCGCCATCAGCTGGGCGCTTGTCCCGCGTCCGGTGCTGTGGAAGTCGTTCATCATCGTGGCGAGCTATTTCTTCTACACCTTCTGGGGCTGGAAGTTTTCTCTGCTACTGGCCGGCTACACGCTGGTCAACTACCTGCTAGGCCGGGCGCTCGCGGCGGCTACGGGCGGGCGCGGCCGGCTGCTTGCTCTGGCGGTAGTGATCGACCTGATCCCGCTCGCGGTCTTCAAGTACTACAGCTTCTTCGCCTTCAACGCCTCGGAGTTCACCGGGTGGTTCGGCCTTGGTTCGGCCCTGCCTTTGCTTCAGCTGGTAGTACCGGTGGGTATCTCGTTCACCACCTTCCGGGGCATCAGCTATGTGGTCGACATCTACCGGGGGCGGACAGAGAAGGCCTCGCTGCTCGATCTGGGCCTGTTCATGTCGTTCTTCCCCTACATCGCGGCCGGTCCGATCGCCCGGACGTCCGAGCTCCTCCCGCAACTCAAAGCCCAGACCGGCCCTCGGAAGATCGACGTCACCGGGGCCCTCTATCTCATCGCTCTGGGTCTGGCCAAGAAGGTGGTGATCGGCGACTTCCTGGCCCGCAACCTGGTGGATGGAGTCTTCGCCGCTCCCGGCCAGTACTCGTCGTTGGACGTGGTGCTGGGCATGCATGCTTACGCGGTGCAGATCTACTGCGACTTCAGCGGCTACA
>JAFGIH010000070.1 GCA_016929985.1 Thermoleophilia bacterium
CAGGCCGTGCAGAACATGAACTGCATGTTCGGATTCCCCGAAGATATGGGTCTGGGGAGAGCGGTATGAGTGATGATACGAAGGGCGGCACCGGTGGGCTGAACCACCCCGTCGTTGTCAGCCCTCTTGAATCGCGGTTCGTGAAGTTTCCGGCGGGCACAGAGCTCGTCGAACCGGACGGCGAGTCGCCCGGGGCGACATATCCGGACGGGTTTCTCGCGGCGGGAGTGGTGGCGGGTTTGAAAGAGAGCGGACGGCCGGACGTGGGTGTGCTGGCGGTGGCGCCGCAGTGGCGGGGACAGGCCGCCTCGGCCGGCGTGTTCACGACGAACGCCTTTGCGGCGGCTCCGGTGTTGCTCAACAGAACAGAATGCGATCTTGACCACCTGGTCGCGGTGGCCATGAACAGCGCCAACGCCAACGCCTGCACCGGCGAGCCGGGGCTGGTGACGGCCCGTGCTATGCAGCAGGCCTGCGCGGAAGCTTTGAACGCCTCGGCCTCGCAGGTCGCCGTCTGCTCCACGGGCATCATCGGGGTGCAGCTCGACGCCGAGGCCGTAGCCGCGGGGGTGAAGAAGGCCACGGCAGCCCTCCACGCTGAGGGCGGACGGTCGTTCAACCACAGCATCATGACCACCGATCGCTTCCCGAAGATATCCGCGGTGGCCGTCGACACGCCCGACGGGTTGGTCAAGCTGGGCGTCTGCGGAAAGGGTGCGGGGATGATCTCCCCGGCCATGGCGACCATGCTGTGCGCCGTCACCTGCGATGCCGTCTTGGAACCGGCCGAGATGCGGGTGCTCCTCAAGAGTGCGGTCGACCGTTCCTTCAACCGGGTGACGGTGGATGGCGAGATGAGCACCAACGACACCGTGCTCTTCCTGGCGAGCGGGGCGTCTGGGGTACGGCCCGGTATGGAGAGTCTGAAGCGCATCGGCGCTGCGCTGGATGCGATTTTGCTGCGCGTCGCCTTGATGATCGTGGCCGACGGAGAGGGCTCGACGAAGATCATGCGGCTGCGCGTGGAGGGCGCCGAGACCCAGGGCGACGCGCTGAAAGTAGCGCGTGCTATCGCGGACTCGCCGTTGGTCAAGACGGCCATGCACGGCGGAGACCCGAACTGGGGCAGGATCATCAGCTCCACGGGTGCGGCCATGGCCGGACGTTCGCTGCCGGCCGCCACACTGGATCTTTGTGGGGTCCGGGTCGTCAAAGGGGGGGCGGCTTCTGCTGTCAGCGCGGAGGATGGAGTCCGGATGACCACCGCGGTCAAGGCCCCGGAGGTCGACATAGAGCTCGATCTGGGTGTGGGCAACGAGTCCACGGAGATCTATTTCGCCGACCTGGGGCACGAGTACATCACTATCAACGCCGAATACCACTCCTAGGAGGCGTGATGCGCGAGATATATCGAAAACGTGTGGAGACGCTTCTCGAGTCGCTGCCGTACATCCGCATGTTCGCGGGAAAGACCATAGTCATCAAGTACGGCGGCGCGGCGATGAGCTCAGCCGACCTCAAAGAGGAGTTCGCGACAGACATAGCCATGCTCCGTTACATCGGCATCAAGCCGATCATCGTGCATGGGGGCGGAGACGAGATCAGCTCCTATATGAAGCGCCTGGATCTGCCCGTGAAGTTCGTTGAGGGACTGCGCGTGACCGACCCCGCCACCATGGAAGTGGCCAAGATGGTACTGGTCGGCAAAGTGAACAAAGAGATCGTGGGGCTCATCAACAGCAAGGGTGCGCCGGCGGTCGGGCTGTGCGGCGACGATGGGTGGCTTCTCAAGGCCGAACGGCTCATCAAGAGGGGCGCCGACGGTAGTGTCATCGACCTGGGGCAGGTGGGCGAGGTGTCCGAGGTCAACGTCGACCTGCTCGCGTTGTTGGAGGCCGATTACGTGCCCGTGGTGGCGTCTGTGGGGGCCGGACCGGCCGGGGTGAGCTACAACATCAACGCCGATACGGTGGCGGGGGCCTTGGCCGCTGCCCTCAAGGCTGAGAAGGTCATGTTCTTGACCGACGTCGGCGGTCTGATGGCCGATTTGGGCGACGAATCCTCCATCATCTCCGAGTGTACCAGCGGCGAGATCGTGGAACTGATGGAGAACGGCAAGATCTCGAAGGGCATGATCCCCAAACTGGAGGCAGTGCTCGCTAGTCTGGGGGCGGGCGTAGGCGCCGCGCACATCATCGATGGGCGGATCGCGCACTCGGTGCTGCTCGAGATACTGACCGACGACGCGGGCCTGGGCACCAAGATCGTCCCGGGGAGCGCGCAACAGTACGCATAGCGAGGGGGGAGGATGAACGTGGGAGTAAGGCATTTTCTGACCGTGACAGATCTGAGCAGAGCCGAGTTCCGTGAGGTGCTGTCTCAGGCTGCCGCGCTCAAACAGGATCCTGCCGGCGACGCGTTGGCGGGCAAGACCGTGGCCTTGATCTTCGGGAAGCCGTCCACCAGGACGCGGGTGTCGTTCAGTGTCGGTGTCTATCAGCTCGGTGGGATGCCGCTCTACCTGTCCGAGCAGGAACTGCAGATGCGCAAGTCGGAGAGTCTCGAAGACACCGCCCGGGTGCTCTCTCGTTTCGTCGACATGATCGTCATCCGCACCTTCGCGCAGAAAGACGTGGAAGACCTGGCCGCCAACTCGACCGTGCCGGTCATCAACGCCCTTACCGACGACGATCACCCCTGCCAGGCGTTGGCCGACATCATGACCCTGCAAGAGCGTTTCGCCGATACGGCGGGACGCAAGGTGGTATATCTCGGCGACGGCAACAACGTCGCAGCATCGCTGGCTGAGGCGAGCGCTATGGCGGGTATGGACGTGTGTCTGAGCATCCCCGAAGGGTGCGATCTTCCCTCGGTGAAGATGACGAAGCTCGCAGCGCTCGCGGACACGTGCGGCACGGCGCTCACTGTGGAAAGGGACGCGGCCAAGGCAGTGGCCGGCGCGTCCGCCCTGTATACCGACGTGTGGATCAGCATGGGCCAGCAACAGGACACGGCCAAGATGGACTCGCTCAGACCCTACCAAGTCAACTCGGCGCTCTTAGCGAAAGCACGGCCCGACGCCGTCGTGCTGCACTGCCTACCCGCGCATAGAGGCGACGAGATCACCGACGAGGTCATGGATGGGCCGCAATCGGCGGTGTTCGACGAGGCCGAGAATCGCTTACACGCGCAGAAAGCGCTGATGGCCTTTCTCGCCGGCAGGGGCGTGCGATGAACAAGAGACAGCGCCAGCACCTGATCCGCAGTCTGCTCAGGAACCGAGCCATCGCCAGTCAGCGGGAGCTTGTGGACGAGCTGGCCGCCGCCGGCTGCGAGGTGACTCAGGCCACGGTCAGCAGGGATCTGCGTGAGATCGGTCTGCAGAAGGGCCGCGATCCAGGGGGGCGCGTACGCTACGCCTTCGTTCCCACGCTCGAAGAACGGCCCGAGCCGCCGGTGGCCTGCACGAGGATGCTGAAGGAGTTCGGGCGCGGACTGTCTGTGGCCCAGAACCTGGTGGTGCTTCGATGCGACCCTGGGGCTGCTCCGGGCTTGGGAAGGGTCATCGATGAGCTCGAGCACGAGCTGATCCTGGGATGTGTGGCGGGGGACGACACCGTCATCATGGTGTGTAAAGACATGCAGGGGGCGGAGGCCGTCTGCGCGTACCTGACCGAACTAGGAGGATAGGGACTCATGAGCAAGGAAAAATGCATCCTCGCCTATTCCGGCGGCTTGGACACGTCAGCACTGATTCCGTACATGATGGAGAAGTACGGGTACGAGATGATCGCGCTGCTGGTCGACGTGGGACGCATGAAGGATGTCGAGGGCCTGCGCCAAAGGGCGTTGACGGCCGGCGCGACCGAGTCCCTGGTTGTGGATGCCAAAGAGGAGTTCCTTCGCGATTTCGCGTTCCCCGCGCTGAAGGCGAACGCGTTGTACGAGGGCAGGTACCCGCTGCACTCGGCACTGTCGCGGCCGTTGATAGCCAAGAAGATGGTCGAAGCGGCCAGGCAGTATGGCGCGAAGGTCGCAGCCCACGGTTGCACCGCGAAGGGCAACGACCAGGTGCGCATCGACGTCGGGGTGCGCTGCCTCGACCCGTCCATCACCGTCCTGGGTCCTGCGCGTGAGTGGAACATGACGCGGCCGGAGCTGCTCGACTATCTGGCGGCGCGTGGTATCGATCTGCCGCTTACCAAGAAGAATCCCTACTCCATCGACGAGAACCTGTGGGGCCGCGCCATCGAGTGCGGGGAACTGGAAGATCCCTGGACCGCGGCGCCGTCCGGGGCCTTCGAGTTCACCGTCGATCCGAAGGATGCGCCCGATGAACCCACCGAACTGGTGATCGGCTTCGAGGCCGGCATCCCGGTGTCGCTCGACGGCACGGCCATGGATCCCATCGAACTGGTGGAGACGGTCGACATCCTGGGTGGTTCGCATGGCTTCGGCCGCCTCGACATGGTTGAGAACCGCCTGGTAGGCATCAAGAGCCGGGAGGTCTACGAGGAGGCGGCCTCACTGTCGCTCATCAAGGCGCACCGCGAGATCGAAGACCTCACCCTCACGCGGGAGCTGCAGCATTTCAAGACCATGGTCGACCAGCGCCTGTCGGAGCTGATCTACGATGGCTTGTGGTTCAGCCCGCTAGCCGCGGCGCTACGGGCTTTCGTCGACGAGACTCAGAAGTACGTCAGCGGCGAGGTGCGGCTCCAGTACTTCAAGGGTGCGTGCAACCCGGTCGGCAGGCGCTCCCCGCATTCGCTGTACGAACCCAAGCTGGCCACGTACGGGTCGGGCGACACGTTCAGCCATCAGTCGGCCAAGGGCTTCATCGAGCTGTGGGGTCTGCCGGTGGAGGTCTGGGCGCGTAAGCACGAGGCAGAGATGTGAGCGACGCCGCCACACCAAGTGGAGGAAGCAAGAAGCCCTGGGGCGGCCGCTTCGAGACCGAGCAGGCGCCGCTCTTCGAGCGGCTGAGCGCGTCGATACCATTTGACAACGTCCTCGCGCCGTACGACATCCGGGGTTCGCGGGCTCACGTGCGTATGCTCGCAGACATCGGAGTGCTGACGATCGAAGAACGTGACCAGATCCTGGATGGCCTGGCGCGGATAGCCGAGGAGGTGGATGCCGGGACCTTCTCGTGGACGCTGTCCGACGAGGATATCCACATGGCCATCGAGCGGCGTCTGACCGAGCTCGTGGGACCCGTAGGCGGCAAGATGCACACCGGGCGCAGCCGTAACGACCAGGTGATACTCGATCTCCACCTGTACCTGCGCGACGCCATCCGCGGCCATCAAGAGCGGTTGGCCTCGCTGATGACGGTGCTCCTCGCGCAGGCCGAGACTGGGCGGGACATCGTCATCCCCGGTTACACGCATACTCAAAGGGCGCAACCGGTGCTTGTCGCGCATCACATGCTCGCCTACTTCTTCGCGTTCGAGCGGGACTGGACGCGCCTGGACGGCTGGGCGAAGTGTTCGTGGATGCCGCTGGGCGCCGGCGCGCTCGCGGGGGTGAACTACGCGCTCGACCGGGAGCAGGTTGCTGCCGAACTGGGGTTCGAACGCGTAGCTCCCAATGCCATGGACGCGGTGGCCGCGCGGGACTCGGCCTTCTCGTACCTAGCCATCGTCGCCAACTGTGGGCTGACGCTCTCGCGTCTGGCGAACGAGTTGGTGTTGTGGAGCTCCCAGGAGTTCGGCCTCGCCGCGCTCCCTGAATCGTGGACCTCCGGCTCGAGCATCATGCCGCAGAAGCGCAATCCCGACGGGGCGGAACACGTGCGCGCCAAGTCGGCGGGGTTCCTCGCCCGTCTGGTAGGACTGGGCGTGGTGCTCAAGGGACTGCCTCTGGCGTACAACGGCGACCTGCAGGAGGACAAGCTCTACGTCTTCGGGAGCAGGCAGGAGTTCGACCTCTGTCTCGAGGCGATGACCGCGATGGTGGAGGGGCTGCTGTTCGACAGGGAGCGGGGCCGCATGGCGGCAGAGGGCGGCTACGCCCAAGCCACCGACGTGGCCGACTACCTGGTTGGTAAGGGGTTGCCGTTCCGGGAGGCACACCGGGTCGCCGGACGTCTGGTCGGTCTGCTGGCCGCCGAGGGGAGAGCGTTGTCTGCCGCCACCATGGCGGAGCTGAAAGGGCTGAGCCCGCTCTTCGCAGACGATTACTACGAGGTGGTGGACCTCTATCGGGTGGTCGCTTCAAAGATCTCCCCGGGAGGGACGGCTCCTCCACGCGTCGCCGAGCAACTCACCCTCGCCACCGACGTGCTGGGGCGTCTCACGAAGCGGTAGGGCGGCGAACGCCCGTGGCCAAAGGACTTCCGGAGGGAGTGGTGCTTGAGCCGGGGTTCTTCGAACGCCCGTCCGACGAAATAGGTCCGGAGCTGATAGGGAAGGTCCTCTGGGTGAGCGGCACCGGCGGCGGCCGCCTGACCGAAGTCGAAGCCTACCTGCCCGAGGGAGACCCGGCCAGTCACGCGGCCCCCGGCCGGACGGCCCGGAACGGGGCGATGTTCGGTCCGCCGGGGTGCATCTACCTGTTCCGAAGCTATGGCATCCACATCTGTCTGAACGTGGTGTGCGACCGCGAGGGGGTCGGCTCCGCGGTTCTGATCAGGTCCTTCGAGCCCATGGGGAACACGGAGCGATTGCACCGCAACCGAAGCGCGGGATCGAGCTCAGCCGCGGATGCGACTGGAGGCCCGTGGCTCTCGTGTGGTCCGGGCCGCGTGGGACAGGCTTTGGGGCTGCATCTGGATCTCGACAGTCTACCGTTGGGGGAGGAGTCCGGCGTGTTCATCCTTGATGATGGCGCCCATCCCGAGATAGCATGCACCACCCGGATCGGCATCTCGCGGGGTGCATCGCTGCCTTTGAGATACTACTTGGCGGGCAGCAGATACGTGAGCACAGCAGGGCACATCAGCAGAGGAGCAACATCATGAAGCTGCGCACAATGTACGAGACGGCCTACGGCGCGGGTATCGCGGCGGATCCTCGGGGCCGCGACGGAGTGGGCCGGGTCTTGGAGCGGGCAAAGAAAGCGTTCGCCGACATGCCGGAGAGCAAGCGCTGGGAGTTCGATCAGGAGACGCTGGTCAACCCGTATGCCGATACCCGCATCCTGGTCGGCGACCCGGACACGGAGATCTCGAAGATACTCGTGGGCATAGATCTCGAGGTGGGTGAGGTCTTGCTCGCCGATGCGCTGCGCGCTCGAGGCACCACTATCGACCTGATGCTGGCCCATCATCCCGAAGGGCGTGCGCTCGCCCGCCTGGAAGAGGTCATGGCCTTGCAGGCAGACGTGTGGCACAAGTTCGGCGTGTCCCTCGCCTATGGTGACGCGGTCATGAGCGACCGCATGAGGGAGATCATGAGGGCGCTGCATCCCCGCAACAACGAACAGACCATCGCTGCCGCCCGGCTGCTCGATCTCCCTTACATGTGCTGCCACACCCCGGCCGACAACAACGTGAACAAGTTCGTGCAGGCTCGTTGTGACGACCTGGGCGAGGACGCCACCGTGGACGAACTCCTCGACATGCTGAAAGAGATCCCCGAGTACCACGAGGCGGTGCTGCAGGGCACCGGGCCGGTCATCTTCGAGGGCGAGGGCATACGGCGCACCGGCAAGATCATGGTGGACATGACGGGCGGCACCTCCGGACCGGTGGAATCCATCAACAAGCTGGCCGAGGCGGGAGTCGGCACCATCGTGGGGATGCACATGGGAGAAGAGCACCGCAAGCGGGCCAAAGACATGCGCATGAACGTGGTCATCGCCGGGCACATCTGCTCAGACACGCTGGGGATGAACCTCATCATCGATCACTTCGAGCGCGAGGGAGTCGATGTGGTGGCGTGCTCCGGTTTCACGCGGGTAAGCAGGGCGTAGAGCGCGGTCCTAGGGGGAGGTGAACTCCTCCGGGCCCGTGCTCACATACAGGGCAATCTCAAACCCCGCAGACACGGTGGTCCCCGGTGCTGGGTCCTGGGAGACGACCGTACCCGCGGGCGCGTCGTCGGTGGTCGGGTATTCCACGACCAGCAGACCGGCTCTGAACAGTTGCCGCCTCGCCTCCTCGCTGTCGAGTCCCACGACTTGCGGCACAGTCGTGAGCGCCTCGCCCGTGGACACCAGGAGCATGACGGCGCTCCCGGGCGGCAGCATGGTGCCCGCTTCCGGGCTCTGACCGACGACTGTGCCGGCCGGTTCTGAAGACGACGGATCGTCGGTCGTGGCCACCGTGAAGAGGGCTGCATCGAGCAGGGCCGAGGCTTCACCCACCGAGAGGCCGAGCACGTCGGGCACCGCCGTCTCGGCGGGAGCGCCGTGTATCTGGCATATCTCTGTGGGCTGCTCACCCGGCTCGACGAGGATGGTGGTCAACTGCGGGCAGAACTCGGTGGGGAGAAGCCGGGATTCACTGCAGACCTCCACCGGCAGAAGCTCGGTCTTTCGGGGGGGCGCCGGGAACTCGGAGACCGGCACCCCGTCGAGGGCTTTGTTCATGAAGGAGGCCCAGATCTGCGCCGGCAACGAGCCCCCGGTCACTTTGATGCCGTGAACGTCGGTCATGGGCTTCTGCTCTGAGGGATAGCCTACCCACACGGCCGTCACCAACTCGGGCGTATAACCCACGAACCAGGCGTCGGCATAGTTCTGCGTCGTGCCTGTCTTACCGGCGGCGGGGCGCCCGATGTCGGCCGCCGTACCGGTACCGCTCTCTATCACCTTGACGAGAGAGTCGGTCACCAAGGTGACGAGGTCTTCATTGAGCACTCGGGTCCGCTTCACGGTGGCGGCGTCGAGCAGGTTCCCATCCGCATCGGTGACGCGGACTATGGTCACGGGGTATTCCTCCCGGGACGGGTCGAAAGTCTCCTCGGTGGAGAGCCGCTCTCCTCCCGTGGCAAGGGTCGCGTACGCCATGGCCATCTCCAGAAGGCTCACCCCGGTAGTGAGGCCGCCCAGAGCGATGGCCGGATTCGGTTCCTTGCCCAGAGAGGTCACTATCCCCATGTCGTAGGCGGTCTGAGCCACCGCGTCCGCGCCTACGTCCATGATGAGCCGCGCGTAGACGCCGTTGGAAGACGCGGCGGTGGCTTGGGCCAAGGTCAAGGCGCCCTTGTCGGTCGACGAGACCTTCCAGGGCCCGCTGGGCAATTCGATGGTGACAGGGCCGGAGTCGTAGGTGGTATCGGGCGTCATCCCCTGCTGGAGTGCAGTCACCAAGACGAAAGGCTTGAACGCTGAGCCGGGTTGGCGTCTGCCTTGCGTAGCGAGGTTGAATTGCAGCTTCGAGAAGTCCGAACCCCCCACCATGGCCACCATGCGTCCGGTCTGCACGTCGATGGTGACGAGTGCAGCCGAGGGGTCGCCGGGCAGGTCGAGTACCGCGGCGATCGACGTCTCGGCTGCTTTCTGCAGGTCGAGATCGACGCTGGTGTACACGCGCAGGCCCCCGGTGAGGACCGTCGACGATCCGTAGTGAGCCACCAACTGCTCTCGCACCATCTCCACCCAGTACGGCAAGAGCACTTCTTCCTCGGGCTTCGACTCGGAGAGCCGGAGCGGGGTGGCGAGGGCCTCCTGCAACTCCTCGCTGGTGATGTAACCCTGCTGGTACATCTTGTTGAG
>JAFGIH010000644.1 GCA_016929985.1 Thermoleophilia bacterium
AACCAGGTGAACCTGCTGGGGGCGATCGAGGCCCGGACGGTGATCCGTCGCTATCTGAACCGCACCAACCTGACCTACTACTCCGAGCTCTCCCGGCTGGTGGGCTCCGAGATCTACGTCAAACACGAGAACCACAACCCCACCGGCTCGTTCAAGATCCGCGGCGCGCTCAACTTCTTCCATCACATGTCGGGTGAGGAGTTGGAGACCGGCATCCTCGTGGCTACCCGGGGCAACCACGGTCTGGCCATGGCCTGGGCGGGACGTTTCTTCAACGTGCCGTGCACGGTGGTCGTTCCGGAGCGCAACAACCCCGAGATCAACCGCATCGTGGAGAGCTTCGGGGCCGACCTCATCGTGCACGGTCGTGACTTCTACGACGCTCAGTCCTATTGCGACGAGTTGGTCGACAGCGCCGGGTTCTACTACGTGGAACAGGGGAATGAGCCCGAGATCTTGAATGGCCTGGGTACGATGGGTCTGGAGGTCTTCGAGGACCTGCCCGACGTGGACGTCATCATCTGCCCCATCGGTGGCGGCGCGGGATGCGCTTCTCTCATCAAAGTGGCGCAGGCGCTGAACCCGCAGCTTGAGATCATCGGGGTGCAGGCCGAACGCGCGGCGGCCTTCTACGAGTCGTGGAAAAAGGGCGAGCGTGTCACCATCGAGGTAGCCGACACCGTAGCCGACGGTCTCGCGGCGCGTAGCGTCTTCCATCTCCCTTGGGTGATCATGAAAGACCACATCACCGACGTGGTGCTGCTGACCGACGAAGAGATCCTGGGCGGTGTGCGGCTTGCGCTCCAGACCACGCACAACCTGGCGGAGACCGCGGGGGCGACGGCGATCGCGGCTGCGCTCAAGATCAAGGAGCGGCTCGAGGGCAAGAAGGTGGTGCTCGTCATGTCGGGCGGCAATCTCGATCACGAGCACTTGCTGCAGGCTCTCGCCTAGATGTGAGTGGCCAAGAGGGCGCGCGGGTCTCCGCGAAGCACTCGCGGCATACGCGCAGGCCTGGCCCGCGGAGCGCGGAGTCGGTCGTCTCCGCGGGCGGCTGAGGCAGGCGGCTCCCGGAAGGGAAGGCCCGACCTGCACCGAACTCACCACCGAGATCCCTGCACAGCAAGAGAGGTGCCGCACCCCGATGGAACAAGCCGGTAGCGCCGACGTGATCTACGACCAGTCTGGCTGCATAACCGACGCCGGTCCACGGGCACGCGAAATCCTCGGACGCGCGCGGGAGCAGCTGATCGGTTCGAACATCCAGGAGATAGGTCTGGAGGTCCTTCGGCCTGAGATGCGCGTCTTCTGGACGCGGGCGGTGAAACGGGAACAGTTCGTGTTCGAGGCCAGACGTGTGCTCGATGACGGTAGCGCGGTGCCGGTCGAGGTCACGTTGCGGATGTCCGGTCCGGCTGGCGACCGGAGGTATGCGGCCACCATCAGCGATCTCACCGAGCGCGGGGGCCGGGACGAGGCGTTTGAGCAGCTCATGGACACCTTGACCGATGCCGCCTACGTGATCGACTTCAACGGCAAGTTCTTGGATGTCAACCACAGGGCCGTCGAGACCCTCGGGTACTCGCGAGAAGAGTTTCTGGCGATGGGACCGGCCGATATCGATCCGCTCATGCCGCGTGGTGAGATCAGCGATCTGATCGTGGGCATGGGTCTGGGGGAGAAACAACTCTTCCCGACTCAGCATAGGACCAAGGACGGCACCATAATCCCGGTGGAGATCAGCTCCAGCCTGGTCCCCCACCAGGGGAAGGCAGCGATACTGTCCATCGCCCGCGATATCACCGACCGCATGCGCTCGGAGATGATGACGCAGGCCCGTCTCCGTCTGCTTGAGTTGGCCCCCTCCACGACCGTGATGGGGTTCCTCGAGGCTACGCTGGACGAGTTGGAGACGCTGACCGACAGCCGGGTGGGATTCTGCAACTTCGTGGAGGGCGACGGAGAGACGCTGACGCCCCAGGCTTGGTCGACCCGGACTCGCCGGGAGTTCTGCAAGACCGAAGAAGGGCTCAAGCTCCGCGTATCGGAGGCCGGGGTCTGGGCGGACGCCATACGGGAACGGCGACCCATCATCCACAACGACTTCGCGGCTGTGCCCAACCGCAAGGGTATGCCGGCGGGTCACGCGGAGGTGGTCCGCGAGCTGGTGGTGCCGGTCTTTCGAAACGACATGGTCGTCGCGGTCTTCGCCGTGGGCAACAAACCGCGTGCATACGTGGAGCGCGACGTGGAGATCGTATCGAGCTTGGCGGACCTTGCCTGGGATATCGCGGGACGCAAGCAGGCAGAGGCGGATCTGCGCAAGAGCGAAGAGCAACTGCGCCAGAGCCAGAAGATGGAATCGGTGGGACGGCTGGCCGGCGGAATCGCCCACGACTTCAACAACATGCTGGGAGTGATCCTGGGGCACGCGGAACTCGCCATGGCCCAACTGGACCCCCAGCAGCCGGTGTACGCATACCTCCGGGAGATCCGCGATGCGGCCGAGCGATCGGCCGGCATCGCCAGACAACTCCTCGCCTTTGCACGGCGGCAGCCGGCCACCCCCACTCTGCTCGACATCAACCGGACGGTGGGCAAGATGGTGGGCATGCTGCGGCGCCTCATCGGCGAGGACATCGAG
>JAFGIH010000645.1 GCA_016929985.1 Thermoleophilia bacterium
AGTAGGAAAGGAGATCCCCCTTGTCTCGAGAAGTTGTGATCCTGAGCTACGCGCGCACGCCGGTAGGCCGCTATCTCGGCAGCCTCACCGACATCCCGGCCTCGAAGCTTGGCTCCATCGCCATCGCTGAGGCCGTCAAGAGAGCGGGCGTCGATGTCACAGACATCGAAGAAGTCATCATGGGTAACGTGCTCACCGCGGGCCAGGGTCAGAACCCTGCCCGGCAGGCTGCGATCGCCGCGGGCATCCCCGATGAGGTGCCGGCTTGGACGATCAACCATGTCTGCGCTTCCGGCATGAAGTCCGTGCATACCGCTGCTCAAGCCATCCTGGCTGGGGACAACGAAGTCCTCGTTGCCGGTGGCATGGAGAACATGAGCGCAGCTCCTTACTTGATCCCGAAAGCCCGTCTGGGTTACCGCATGGGTGACGGTGTGCTTCAGGATGAGATGATTCTCGACGGTCTGTGGTGCGCCATGAACAACTACCACATGGGCATCACCGCCGAGAACGTGGCCGAGAAGTACGGCATCACCCGCGAGGTGCAAGACCAGATCGGTTACGAAAGCCAGCTCAAGGCGCTGGCCGCGATCGAAGCCGGCAAGTTCAAGGCCGAGATCGTCCCGGTGGTCATCCCGCAGAAGAAGGGTGACCCGAAGATCTTCGACACCGACGAGCATCCCCGTGCTGGGACGACCCTCGAGGCCTTGGCCAAGCTGCCCCCGGCTTTCAAGAAGGACGGCACCGTGACCGCCGGCAACGCGTCGGGAATCAACGACGCCGCCGGCGCCTTCGTCGTCGCGTCCAAAGAATGGGCGGACAAGAGGGGTATCAAGCCGCTGGCCACTATCGTCGCCTATGCCTCGGCTGCTTTGGATCCCGCTTACATGGGTATGGGCCCGTACTATGCGACCAAGAAGATCCTTGCAAAGTCCGGGATGACGCTCGATCAAATGGACGTCATCGAATCCAACGAGGCCTTCGCTGCACAGTGTGGCGCTGTGGCCCAAGAACTGGGCCTCGATATGAGCAAGGTGAACCTCTACGGCGGCGCGATCGCCCTGGGCCATCCCATCGGTGCATCGGGCGCCCGCATCCTCTGCACCCTGATCTCCGCCCTCAAGCAAGAGGGCGGCACGTATGGTCTCGCCACCATGTGCATCGGTGGCGGCCAGGGTTCCGCGACCATCATCAAGGTCTGAAGTCAAGGAGAGAGATGTGAAAGACCGCGTTGAAAAAGCACTGGACCTCATTCGCCCGGCGTTGCAGAACGACGGCGGCAATGTCGAACTGGTAGACGTCGACGAGGCCACGGGTGTCGTAAAGGTGAAGCTGGTCGGCGCTTGCGGCAGCTGCCCCATGTCGCAGATGACTCTGCGCATGGGCGTGGAGCGCGTCCTGCGGGACGAGATCCCCGAGGTCAAAGAGGTAGTGGCGGTCTAGTGCCGCCGGTCGGCGCCGCGGATACGCGGGCCTAGAACTTGAGTCCGGAGAGGGGGTCGGTCGCCCGTCCGAGTTCCTCCCGGAGGTACTTGAGTCTTTCAGTCGTGGCCGAGAGGTTTTGGATCCTCTCGGCCACGACTTTGTATCGCTCTTGAGTCTCGCGGACGCGCGGCCCCAACTCTCGGGCCTCACGGATGACGTCCTGCAGGTCTTGTCTGGATGAGATCCCGGCTTTGCGGGCGGCCTTGAGGAGGCGATAGCCGTGAAGCCCGGCGATCGCAAGCCCTGCGATGCCGATGGCGCAGCCTACGCAGATGAGACAGATCATGACTATCGTTGCGGCCGACATAGCCCCACTCTACCAGACGGCGGGCTCTCCGTAACGGGGTTGCAGTTCGAAGCGGCGGATGTGTGAGAGGTTGGTCTTCCAGCTCAACTCCCAGATGCTGACCACGTCGCCGGTGCGCGGAGCGTGGATGAACAGCCCGTCGCCGATGTAGATGCCCACGTGATGAACCGGGAGGCCGAAGGCCAGCAGGTCTCCGGGCTGGATGTCCTCAGGCATGACCGGGGCGCCCATCTCAGCTTGAAAGCCCGAGTAGTGAGGGAGGCTCACGCCGTGCTGCGCGTACACATAGGCGACGTACCCGGAGCAGTCGAACCCGGACGAAGGCCGGTCGCCCGCCCACACGTAGGGGATGCCGATGTAGTAGGCGGCGGTCTCCAGGAACTGATTGACGAGCTCGCTGTCGGTCTGGGGTAGCCCCCCATGGTAGACCTGCCCGCCGTTCAGCATCGCCACTAGGGCCGAGCGGAGACCGTCGACCTCGGTTCGCCGGCGCTGCTCTTCCTGGGCGATGACCGCGGCGATCTGGCTGTCGATACCCTTCAAGGCGCTCTCTCGGTCGGCGAGCGCGCTCTCGATCTGCTGCTTCTGGGCCTCACTCTTCTCGCGGAGGGCCAACTCCTCGGCCTTCCTTTCGTCGATCTGGGCGAGGAGCGAGTTCAGCCGATCGGTACTTTCCGCGAGGTTGTCCACCACGCGCTTGTCCTGATCGGCCAACGTGGCGATGAGGCGGATGCGCTGGATGAAGTCCCCAAGTCCCTCAGAAGCCAGGAGCAGGGCGAGGAAATCGTCATGGTCCCCTCCGGACTTGTAGAGGGAGCAGAGGCGAGCTTCATACTTCTTCACTCGATACGCGTGGTCGCTCTCGGCTGCCTTGAGCTCCCGGCGGAGAGCGGTGAGCTGCTGGTTGACCTCGGTGAGATTCAGCTGGAGTCGGTTGAAGCCCTCCGTCTGACCCTCCAGCTCGGCATCCAAAGCCTCGATCTCAGCCTGGACATCACCGGCTTGGGCCGTCAGGTCGTCGACCTGAGCCTTGGCCTCGCCCTGCAGTTCGGCGGACTGGGGCGCAGCGGGGACGGCATCGACGGGAGCCGGACTCAAGCAGAAGAGGAGCGCTACACAAAGCGCCGCGACGGTGGCGAACACGCAGCCCGCGGCTATGAGGGAGCCTCGAGCCTCGGCCAGCAGCACGGCGCGACCGTCGGGCTCGCCTGACGGCGCCCCGGACGACCGGGCGGGCGACTGACCTCTCTTGCTGAACCGGTCCCGAAACATTGGCAGCGGACGACCCTTCTCTTGCTTTCCTCGTCAAGTTATCGGCATGGTAGGCATAACACTTGCGCGAATAGTCGCCCCGTGCCTGATTCGCGTTTATTGCGCCAAAGCCTGTACCTGTCCGGTGCTCTGAATATAGTCCTCTCGGCGCCGCGGGACCATGGGTCCAAGGGCCGGTCTTGGCGCGCATCCGCGGCGCCTCCCGCCGTGCAGCCGGGGGTCGGGCTGGCGCCACGTCCGGGGCCGCGGATGATAAGGTTGTAGCAACAGGATGCTGCTCTACTTCCGGACACCCAGCATGACCCCGACGCGGGTCGAGGCGGTCACTACGACCGTCGCGCGAGTCGTCGGACGGCCTGCCGGGCAGGTGGGGACCGAGTACTGCTTCTACGTGGAGACCGAGGGGTCGGTCGCCGCTGCGCCGGCCGTCGCAGGCGCCGCCGGGCCGCTCCCCACCCACGACGCCGCCGTTCTGGAGTACGTCCTCTCCGAGACCTTTGAACCCGAGCAGTTCGGCGCCCAGAGCTTCCTGGAGGGGCGCTTCCAGACTATCATCGAGTACGGGCCGCGGCTCAATTTCGAGACCGCCTGGTCGTCCAACGCCGTGGAGATCTGCCACCGGTCGGGCGCCCGCTCCATCCGCCGTCTCGAGC
>JAFGIH010000646.1 GCA_016929985.1 Thermoleophilia bacterium
CGGAAGTGCCCCATCCATCGGTATGCCGCGCTGTAGAGATCGCGCCCTATGTTGGCGTTGAAGATGATCTGCCCCATGAAGATGAAGAGAGGCACGGTGGTCAGCGTGTACATGGTCGCCTGTCCGAAGGCGATGGTGGTGACCATGCCCGCCGCCGCCCCGTAGCCCCGCAAGAAGACGTACCCCACGAAACCGACCACCAGCATGGAGATCCCGATCCACATCCGCAAGAGTATGAGGACCAGCATCACCACCAGTCCGACGATGCCAGCAACCTCAGGACTCATGGTCACCCCGCTTCTCGTCGCCCAGCTTCCTGAAGTTCTCGATTATGACGACCACCGTGCACAAGCCCAGGATGCCGAAACCCCCACCGAAGATGAACCGGAACGGCTGATAGGGGATCTTGAGAACAGAGGAGACACGCGCCGGCCAGGTGGCCCCGGCGAGGATGTTGAGATACGCCACGTACACGACCACCGCGAAGATCACCACCAAGACTATGTTGTCGATGACAAACTGTGCCTTGGTCGGCAAGCGGTCCATCACCAGACCCACCTTGATATGCCTTCCCTCCAGTGCGGCCCAGCCCAGTCCCAGAGACACGATCACCAAGAGCATGTACGAACCGAGGTCGGTCGTTCCCTGAATCGGAGCATTGAAGAAGTATCTGCCCACCATGTTGGCCACTTGGAGCATCATGAGGACTACCAGGCCCGCGGCAGCGATGTACTGCAGGTACTTGGCGATCCCATAGATCAGTTTCATACGCTCACCACTTTCGTGAACACTTCCCCTCCTCCCGCGAGAAGCCCAGTATCGCTACTCTCAGCGGCACCGGTGGAGCAGGCACGCCGCCTGCCCCACCGGTGCAAGTTCAGGGCCGGTGAAGCTCTACAGTCGTTATTACTGGGTCAGCTCCGTCAGTCTATCGAGCATCCGCTGGGCGACCGCCGGATCCGGCGCGTTGTTGACCCAGGCCTCATAGACGGACGTCAGCGCATCATGCCACGGCTGGATCTGCTCCGGGGTGAGCACGGTTATGGTGTGGTTTTCGGCCGTGGCTTGGTCCATGGCCTTCTCATAGTCGAGCTGGCTGCCCGCGTAGGCCGTGTTGAAGTAGATCTCGCGTCCGTCGAGGGCGATCTGCTTGACGTCGTCGGGAAGTTTCTCCCAGGAGTCTTTGTTCCAGATGGCTCCGAGGCTCCCCATGAACACGCCGCCCTCACCGAGGATCGTGTGGCTCTGGAAGGCTTTGACCAGGTCGAATCCGCCCAGGAAGTTGAGGTGCTGGATGTACCCGTCGGCAGACCTATTCTCGATCATGGGGAACAGGTCCGGGAAGGCCGGCTGCTCTGTGGAGGCGCCCAGCGTTCTGAACCAATCGGCGACGTAGGACTCCAGGCTCAGCAGGGACTTGCCCTTCAGATCGGCCGGACTGGTCACCACCACGTTGGGCTCGTGCCAATGGATGTGCACCGGCGGCATCATGAACTGAGTTCCTTTGGCCAGGCCCAAGTCGAGGAACTCCTTCTCCATCTCCGGGAATTCATTGTATAAGGTCCAGTGGACTTCAACCGCATGCGGCGTGTCTTTGTAGCCGATGAAGGGCAGGGACATGATGGTGTTGTAGTAGAAGCCGTCACCACTGTCGATCACGTACGTTCCGGCGTCGGCTCCCTGGGTCCTTACGCCGTCGAATATCTCCTGGTTGCTATACAGGGCGCCGCCCACCTGCACGTCGATCTTCACTCGGCCGCCCGAGTTCTCTTCGATGTACGCAGCGTAGTCCGTTAGTGCCCCTGAGATGGCGTTCCCGGGCGGGTTGTGGCAGCTGAAGGTCAGGTTGATCGTCTCCGCCGGTGCGGTGGTCTTCGGGGGAGCGGTCGTCGGGGAAGCGGTCGTTTCCGGTCCCGTTGTTGAAGCAGTTGTCTCTGACGGTGTCGTCGCGGCAGTGGTCGTCGCCGGTTCTTCCGTGTCACCACACCCGGCGGCGAACACGCCAATAGCCAGAACCAGTGCCAATGCTAGTAGAACTACCTTCTTACTCACCTTGCGTCATCCCTCCCCATGGATTCAGTGAAGTGTCCTAAACATCGAGATCGCTGATCGCCAATAAGACCCCTCCTTTGTTCGCTATGCCGTCCGGCGTGAGCGCCACCGTGGCCTAACAGCCGGACGCCGCCGCCGAGCACCGGAAGGCTGCAAAACATCCTAGGGGCCTCAACGGCTCTTGTCAAGGACTACACTGATAATGTCTACTCGTTGAGTGACTTAACAATTCGTAAGCTGCAGTCGAATCATTGACAAAAGACGCGGGCGTCATTAGGATGGTTTGTCGAAGCCGTTCCCTATCGCTGGTCTCGTGGAGGAGGTTGACCGAATGAGGATCGTTGTGGCCAACGTTGCAGCCGCCGACGAAGACACCGAGGTTGGTCGCATCTTCAAGACTGTTGCCGTACCGCTCTTCCGCAAGAGCTTTGGCCTTACCCAGAGTTGCGACACCGAACTCGTGTTCCGCTTCCCCCGTCGGGGCCTCAGCAACCTCGAAGCGCAGCCCTACGGCTTCCTGCATTCTCTGTCCGACTGCGAGACGCTCTACATGGTGATGCAGGCTGAGCGCGGGGGTTTCGACGGGGCTATCATCGCCTGCTTCCACGACCCGACGCTGTGGTCGGCGCGCCAAGCGGTGGACATCCCTGTGGTGGCCTTCGGAGAGTCGTCCCTTTTCCTAGCGGCCATGATGGGGCTCAAATTCGGCCTGTTCTGCCCCTCACCCCTGGGCGTCCCCGAGTATGAGGACAAGATAGCCCGATACGGTCTCAAGGATCGCTGCGCGGGTGTGGCCGCCGGTTACCTATCGGCCGCCGAACAAGAACGCGCGATGTTCGACGCCCGCCCGGTTATCGACGAGTTCGTTCATGTCGGACGCCAACTCATAGCCCGCGGGGCGGAAGTCCTCGTCCCCGGGTGCGGTCTGATAGCCCCCTGCCTGCGCTTCGCTCCCGGTTGTGAAGTGGACTATCCGGACGGCGTTACCCACGTCGACGGTGTTCCCATCGTGGACATCTACGGAGCCACGGTGAACGCTGTCCAGACCCTGGTCGAGTTCAAGCGCGCCGGCTCTCCCTGGATAAGCCGAGCCTGTCTCTATACAAAGGCGTCGCGCGAGGCCCTCGAGGGCGCCCGGTCGGTTCTCGAGTACACCGGTCCCGGCTTCTGGGACTGCTGAGATCGTTACTGTGGAGCCAAGGAGGAGCGAATGGGAAGCATGAGCATGGCGTTCTCTCAGCCGGGGAGGTGCGCTGGATGAGCACGAGCTACCGGATCTCCGTCGACTGCGGCGGGACGTTCACCGACGGGATCCTGCTGAGC
>JAFGIH010000647.1 GCA_016929985.1 Thermoleophilia bacterium
AACCCGGCTTGCCACTCACACCTCAGCAACATAGAAAGCGAACTGACACCCGTAGCCGGAACAAGAACGTTCGCTCGCCCATACCCAAGAAGTTCGGGGCAGGAATCGGTCGCTTGGGCAGCATGGCGCATTCTCCAACCCGTTGCTGAGCGACGAACGCTGCGGTCACTCCTAGGGCTCGACGATACCCGCGAGGGCGTGGTAGAAGCGCGCGATGACAGGGTCGCAGATGATGTCCGCGGGCCGGATGGCCCTGGCCAGCCGGATGCCCTCGAGGACGCGGCAGCGGCTCAGAGCCACGTAGGCCTGGCCGGACGCAAACGCGCCGGCGCCGAAGTCCACCAGCACGTTGTCGAGCGTCTTGCCCTGGCTCTTGTGGATGGTGACGGCCCACGCGAGCATCAGCGGGTACTGTGTGTACGTGCCAGCCACCTTCGCCACTATCTGGTCGCTTGCGCGATCGTAAAGGTACTTGTAGGCCTCCCAGGTGACCGGCTGGACGTCGTGCACCTGCCCCTCGGAGTCGGGACCCACCTGCACCTGCAGGCCGCCGGCGTTCACCTCCCGCACCACGCCCAGGGTGCCGTTCACCCAGCGACGCTGCCCATCGTTCTTCGTGAACATCACTCTCGCGCCCTCTTTCAGCGCGAGGTTAAGCGGCGAGGGCAGGCGGTCGTCCTCCAGCGAGAACTGCCCCTCTATCCTTCCCTCGAAGAGATACTCGCGCGAGGCAAGCAGGTGTAGTTCACGCAGGTTGATCTGGTCGGCCAGGCTGTTCGTGCATGTAAGCGTTATGTCGGACCTTGCGGGCGATTCCGTACTGCAGCGGCCGTTGAGGGTCTGGATGGCCGTCTCAATATCTTCCCCGATGCGTATCCGGTTGAGAAGGTCGACGAACGAGCCATCGGCCTGACGGAAGACGGAGGTCAGCTCAATCGACACGAGGGAGGTCGACTGCAGCGCGAAGGAGCTGAAGAAGTATGGGCTGGCGTAACCCCGCTCACGCAGCACCTCCCACTCCCGCCTCGGGACCACCGGAGGCAGCTGAAAGAGGTCGCCGATCAGCAGCATCTGCACGCCGCCGAACGGGACCTCGATGTCGCGATTCAGGCGCAGAAAGCGGTCGACGCTGTCCAGGAGGTCGCACCGCACCATCGAGACTTCATCGACGATGAGCAGCTCCAACTTCTGGTAGAGCTTGCGGTCGTACAAGAGCTTTATGTCGCCTTCCTCGTGCAACTTCGGGGGCAGTCGGAAGAACGAGTGGATGGTGCTCCCGCCGACGTTGAGCGCGGCCACGCCCGTGGGCGCCACCACAGCCAGCCTCTTACGCAGCACGGACCTGAGATACTGAACCAGGGTGGACTTGCCCGTTCCGGCGTTGCCGGTGACGAACACCACGGGATTGCCCGCCTCAAGCAACTGCTGTACGCGCCGGTACTCGTCCGTGACGACGATGTCATCAGGAAGGTCGTAGGAGGGCGACACAATCCCGGGGCGGTACGCCTCTCCGGCGGCCTGACGGTTGAGTTCGCCGATGTCGACCGGGCTCGTCCCACGCAGACGCTGGACGGTCTCGCGTTTGGTCATCGGCGCGCGTCCTGTCCTCTCGCTCTACACATCGCCTTCCTCTTCTTCGTGCCGCCCGGCGCGTCCCATGCGCGCCGGGGCCTCCAGTCTAACAGACGAAACGGCGCGATTGACGAACCGCTGCGTTACAGGACACATTCCAGGCCGTCCAAGAATAGCTCCTACTGAAGGTAGGGCGGCGGAACGCACGACGCAGAACTTGGAACGCTGAATCCCCGTCCACCTGCACTGAAGACGCAAGGCTTATGATAAGCTGTCTCACCGGTCCGGATGGCCGCCCATTCAGCCTAGCGACACGCCATGGTGAAAGTGAAAGAGAAGCTGGAGCTGCTGCCCGGCGTCTACGCTGTCTGCCGGATGGACAAGGATGCCCTGATTCCAGGGTGGGCGACCGCCGGTCGCCTCTGCTCCATCACTCGAACCGCCGAGGAGCTTTCGGTGGTCTGCCCGGACGCTGACGTGCCCGGGGGAGTGAAGCAGGAGGGCGGATGGAAGGTACTGATGGTCGAAGGACCACTGGACTTCTCCACCACCGGCGTCCTCGCATCCCTGACCTTCCCCCTCGCCCGGGAAGGCGTGAGCGTCTTCGCCATCTCCACCTACAACACGGACTATCTGCTGGTGAAGCAGGAGCAGTTGCATCAGGCGCTTCGCGCCCTGAGGTCAGAGGGGCACGCCGTGGTCGACAATTCGAGCGAGGGGGCTGCGGCAGAGAGGGCAAAGCCCGGCCCAATTGTCAGGAAAGAGTGACCACGCGTCCACGCGCGTTGTACCCGTTGCGTTGCGGCCGATTCAAGATTGGACGGGGAGCACACGATGAACGTAGCCGACAGAACCGAGTCGTTCCAGGAGTCCGTCATCCGCAAGATGACCCGCGTGGCCCAGCGCTACCAGGGCATCAACCTGGCGCAGGGGTTTCCCGAGAAGGACCCGCCGCCGGAGGTGGTCGACGAAGTCCTTCGGGCCATCCAGCACGGCGGCAACCAGTACTCCATCACCTGGGGACTCCCGGCGCTGCGCGAAGCGGTGGCCAGGAAGTACGCCCGCTTCGCGGGGCTCACGGCCGACCCTGAGACAGAGGTCACCATCACCTGCGGCTGCAGCGAGGCCATCGTCGCGACACTGATGGGTCTCGTGAACCCCGGCGAGAAGGTCCTCGTCTTCGAGCCGTTCTACGAAAACTACCTCCCCGGCATCACTCTCTCCGGCGGTATCCCGGAGTTCGTGCGACTGCGCGACCCCAACTGGTCGCTTGACCCGGACGAACTGAAGCAGGCCTTCGCCAAGAAGCCCAAGGCGCTCATCCTCAACACGCCCTGCAATCCATCGGGGAAGGTCTTCACCCGAGAGGAACTGGAGATGATCGCAGGGCTCTGCCAGGAGCATGGGACCATCGCCATCACCGACGAGATCTATGAGCACATCCTCTACGACGGCCTGCAGCACGTTCACATGGCCAGCCTCCCGGGGATGTGGGGACAGACAGTCACCATCAGCGGCATCTCGAAGACCTACAGCGCCACCGGCTGGCGCGTGGGGTATGTCATTTCAAATCCGACCCTTATGTCGGCCATCCGCAAGTGCCACGACTACATGGTCGTGTGCGCCCCCACCCCCTTCCAGATGGGTGCGGTGGTGGCGATGGGCCTGCCCGATTCCTACTACGACGAGCTGAGGGAGTTCTACCGGCAACGGCGCGACTTCCTGCTGAAGGTGTTCGAGGAGCTGTCCGTGCCGGTCTTCCGGCCCGCGGGGGCGTACTACATGATGATCCGGACCGATGGGCTGGGCCGTGGCGATGACGAGGCGTTCGCCATGGCGCTGGTGCAGGAGGCCGGCCTCGCCGTGGTGCCGGGTTCCAGCTTCTATCATCGCCCGGAGGACGGCCGCGACAAGGTCCGCTTCTGCTTCGCCAAGAAGTGGGAGACCCTGAATCAGGTGCAGGAGAGGATGGCGAAGTTCCTGAAGAGGTGATGCGTCTCGCGTCGGGAGGTCTCACTTGCGTCTGTGCGTTCACGGGCACTTCGGGGACACCATGACCGACCTTCTTCTGCAGTCCGCCGGTTCAGTCTTTCGGGCTGACGGGTATCTCGGGCGGCGCTCCAATGGCGTCCCCCCACCCCCCGTTCGGTGGTCGGGCAAGCGCGGAACCCGGAACACAGGGGCTCCGGATTCAGCACCCTGAACCCGCGCGAAGCGCGCTCCATGCCGCGCCACTGGAATCCGCCCGGTCATGACACGTATACTCGATGTACCGTTGTTCAAGGAGGCCGGATGATGAAAGCGTTCTTCCACCCCTCACAGGACCTGCACGTACCGAAGACGTTCTTCTCCCGGGGCAAGATGCGCCAGCCACAGGAGGTGCCGGACCGCACAGCGAAGATGCTGCAGGGTCTGAAGGCGATGAGCGTGCCGGTGCTGCAGCCCACGGACCACGGGGCCGGGCCGATCTCGCGGGTGCACGACCTCGGTTACCTGCGCTTCCTGGAATCCGCACATCGGCGCTGGATGGAGCTGGACGACTGGGGCGACGAGGTGATGTCGAACATCTACGTCCGCACCCCCAACCACATGCACGGCGTCCTCGCTGAGGCCGGCCGCTACATGGCCGACGGCTCCTCACCCATCGGCGCCCACACATGGGAGGCCGCGTACTGGTCGGCCCAGACCGCCCTCACTGCCGCCGATGCCGTATTGGCCGGCGACCACACCGCCTACGCCGTGTGCCGTCCACCCGGCCACCACGCCCGCCGCGACGCCTGCGGTGGCTTCTGCTACCTCAACAACGCCGCCATCGCCGCGCAGCACATGCTGTCGCGCTTCCCGCGCATCGCCATCCTCGACACCGACATGCACCACGGCCAGGGCATCCAGGAGATCTTCTACCGTCGGAGCGACGTGCTCTACATCTCCATCCACGGCGATACCACGAACTTCTATCCCGGAGTCACGGGTTTCGAGGACGAGAAGGGCGAGGGTGAGGGCTACTGCTACAACATCAACCTGCCGATGCCTCACGGCTCGAGCGAGGAGTACTTCTTCGGCAAGCTGGACGAGGCGATGGCGGCGATACGGCTGTATCAGCCCGACGCCCTCGTGCTGCCGCTGGGGTTCGATATCTACCAGAACGACATCCAGCACAAGGTGACGGTGACCTCGGAAGGCTTCTGCCGCCTGGGTGCCCGCATCAGCGGCGCCGGCCTGCCGATGCTGGTGGTGCAGGAGGGCGGCTACGACCTCGAGGCGCTGCCCGGCAACGTACAGCAGTACTTCAAGGGACTGAATTCCTGAGGCGGCGCGCACCGCGACGGCGTCACCACGTGCCGGGAACTGCAAGAGGCACGTGTCCGGGCTGACGTCCGGCGCACATACGGGAGAGGACTATGCAGGCAAGCGGGCAGGACATGAGCCGCTTCCGGGAGCAGCTTCGCCTCGGGGCGATACCGCAGGCGTACAGGGCGCTGCTCAGCTACATGATGGACCTGCGCGGGTATTTCGCGCGCAGGCACCCGGATTGCACTATCTCGGGACTCTATCAGGGGTACATGGACATGACCTACTTCGCCGTCGTCCCGCCATCGCTCAAGCAACGCCACCTGAAGGTCGCGATCGTCTTCAACTACGAAGCCTTCAGGTTCGAGGCCTGGCTCGCGGCAACCAACAGGCAGGTGCAACGGCAGTACCATGCACTGTTCAGCAGCGGCCGCTGGGATGGTGACCGCGTGACGACACCCGCGACCGGCGTCGATTCCATCGTCGAGCGCACCCTCGTCGAGGACGTCGATTTCGGCGACAGCAACAGCCTGACCGCTCAGATAGAGGCGAACGTGTTCCGGTTCATCAACGACGTTGAGCGATTCCTCGCGGACGAGGGGAACGTGCGACGGACGTAGGGTGCCCGACGCGCACCGAACGAACTGAGGCCCCTCCCGGTACCCCCTAACCCCACCGCTTCGCCGCGGTGTACAATTCAGCCCGCCGGGACGAACCCTCTGCCGGTCTGACGGCAGCAGACGGCGCCAGGAACACGGTGGGACTCCTCCCCAGTCTCGCCCCCGCTCAGTCCTGCCGCCGGGGTCCATCTCAGCCTCGCATCGGAAGGAGGAGCCACCATGAGCTACTCACCAGGAATCTCGTCGGCGTTCAACGACACCAGGAACCGCAGCACGCACATCTCCCCGCAGTCCGGCATGTGCTCCTTCTGCACGGAGGAGTGCGACGGCACGTGCGAGATCGCCCTGGCGGCGGTCCTGGGGGCGCAGACCGTGTATCCTA
>JAFGIH010000648.1 GCA_016929985.1 Thermoleophilia bacterium
GCCTCGACCACGTTGCCGGTGCCGGCCTCGCCCTTGGTGCGGATCATGGCTGCGCCCTCGTTGATGCGCCGCAGAGCTTCGCCCAGCCCTGTCGCGCCGCAGACGAAAGGCACCTTGAACTTCCACTTGTTGATGTGATGCGACTCATCCGCCGGCGTGAGGACCTCGCTCTCGTCGATGTAGTCGACGTCGAGAGCTTCGAGGATCTGGGCCTCCACGAAGTGCCCGATGCGGGCTTTCGCCATGACCGGGATGCTCACCGCTTCCTGGATCTCGACGATCTTCTCGGGGTCGGCCATCCGGGCCACGCCGCCCTCTTTGCGGATGTCGGCCGGGACGCGCTCCAGCGCCATGACCGCGCAGGCGCCCGCATCCTCGGCGATCCTCGCTTGCTCCGCCGTGGTCACATCCATGATGACCCCGCCCTTGAGCATCTCGGCCAAGCCTGTCTTTACTCTGAGTGTTCCTTCTTGTTTCATCGCGCGTCCCTCCGTCGTATAGCGACTCTACATGATACATCCGACGGCGCGCATGGAACGCCCAGCGGCTCCACTATCCGTGCGCCGACCCGCTGAAAGGGACGAAGCCGCACGAACACGAGGCCGCACGAGCGTGAGACGGTGTCATGTCGATAGCATCCGGACAAGCTCTGTATTGTGCGCACAATGTGCGCACAACTGTAAGCATGGCGAAGTGGCAGTGTGTCGGCGGAGTGGTAGCGGGACGGCGGAGTGGTAGCGCGTCGAAGCGCGCGAACCGGGGTGTGTCAGACCAGGCTGTAGTCGGAGCGCCGCTGCGCGGGCGTGAATCCGGCCCCCCTGATGGCGTGCTCCAGATCGGCGCGATTGACCCGCGTGCGAACGCCGGTGGCCGCCACCACGTTCTCCTCGATCATGGTGCTGCCCAGATCGTCTGCACCGAAGCGCAGTGCCACCTGCCCCACCTTCAGCCCCTGAGTGACCCACGACGCTTGGACATGGGGAACGTTGTCCAGATACAGCCGGGAGACAGCCAACGTCATGAGATAGTCGATGCCGGTGGCCGCCTCGGTGGAGCCTTCCATCGAGGTGTTCCCTGACTGGAAGCTCCAGGGAATGAAGGCGCGGAACCCGCCGGTCTCGTCCTGGAGTTCACGGACCACGCGCATGTGCTCGATCCGGTCTTCGAGGGTCTCCACACTGCCGAACATCATGGTGGCCGTGCCCATGACGCCCTGCCGGTGGGCCTCACGCATGACCCCCAGCCACTCCTCGGTGCTCGCCTTGTGGGGGGCGACCTGCGCGCGGACGCGGTCGACGAGGATCTCGGCGCCGCCGCCCGGCAACGAGTCCAGCCCCGCGGCTTTGAGACGCCGCAGTGTCTCGGCGACGGTGAGGCCGCTCACCTTGGCGATGTGGACGATCTCCGGCGGGGAGAGCGAATGGATAGTGATGTCGAAGCGCTCCTTGACGGAGCGGAACAGGTCTTCGAACCAGGTGATGTCGAGCTCGGGATGGAGCCCGCCCTGCATCAGGATGCCGGTACCCCCCAGGTCGACGGTCTCTTGGACTTTCTCGTGGATGACCTCGCGGGGGAGAACGTAGGCCTCCGGCGCCCCGGGAGCACAGTGAAAAGCGCAGAACCGGCACCCAGCGATGCAGACATTGGTGTAGTTGATGTTGCGGTCGACGATGAACGTGACGAGTTTGCCCGGAACGAGGCGCTCGCGCACTTCGTGGGCTCGCGCCCCCACTCCCAGCAGGTCGCGCGAGCGCAGCAGCTCGAGGGCTTCATTGTCGGTCAGGCGGCTCACGACGAACCTGCGCCGCCTGGCGCCTCGGGCGCGCCGCACCGCGGGGCGGCCTCCGCGCCGCTCGGGCCGGCCGCCCGCCCGGCCACCTCGTCGATGAAGCGTAGCTCCGGCACCTCTGCCAGCTCGCCCGCCTCGTAGGCCAGTTCGTAGAAGCGGCGCAGCCCCCGCTGGTATTCCTCGGTGAAGTCGTAGCGCAGCAGCGCGAAATACCGCGTCAGACTGGGCCGGTCGAAGCGGTATAGTCCCACGGCCGAATCGACCACCTCCGCCAGGTGGTGGCTCCCGTAGTCCACACAACCGGCCAGTTCATGCTCGACGGCCATGAGCTCCGCCCCGTTGGTGCGTGCGAAGTCCTCCCGCGCCGCCGAAACGGCGTAGACCATGGGGAGGCCCGTCCATTCCTGCCACAGCGCTCCCAGGTCGTGGCAGGTCGTGCCGGGCTCGGGGAAGTACAAGGCCTCCAGGCCTTGGTCACCGATGAGCAGAGCCGCGTCGTACTGCTCAAGCGCCTCCGCGACGGTTCCCCCGATCTCTCCGTAGACCACCGGCTGGCGGAAGCGCAGCTTGAAGAGCGTCTTCAGCAGAGCCACCGACGTGGCGCTCTGCCGGGTGAGGGCGACGCTCCTGATGTCGCGGAGAGGCATGCGGGTGACGAGCTGGATGCTGTCCACGGCTCCCAACGACGAAATGCTCACGTTGGGCGACAGCAGCAACTGCCGGTGGCCGCGAGCGTACGCGATGGAGCTGACAAGCCCCAGATCGATCTTGCCTTCCATGAGCCAGCGGTTCAGCTCCGTCGGCACGCCCGGGTACATCTCGATGCCGGGCCTGCCGGGCAGGTCGCGGCGCCGGTCTTCGGTGAGGATGCCGCAGTGCTCCAAGCCGTAGTAGAGCGGATAGCAGTTCAGAAAACGGATATGTCCCACGCGCACGGTCACTTGGCGCCTCCGGCCCGCGGCTCGACCGCCGCCTCAAACCGCCGCACCACCTGATAGAGCGCGTCGCGCTCCACCGGCGTCCGTCCCGCGTCGCGGATCACGCGCACCAGTTCCGACTTCGCGACGACTTGGCCGTGCCCCGCATCCGACAGCAGCGAGATGACCTCTTCGACCACGGTGCCGTCCATGTCGTTAGCGCCGAAGAAGAGGGCCACCTGGGCGATCTTGAGCCCCGTCATGACCCAGTAGGTCTTGATATGCAGGAAGTTGTCCAACAGCAGCCGCGCGGCAGCGATGGTCTTCAGATCGTCGGCGCCCGTTGTGGGGGGCAGCGCAGAGAGGGCGCTGTTCTTGGGCTGGAAGGCCAGCGGGATGAAAGCCTGGAAACCTCCGGTCTCATCCTGAAGGTCGCGCAGGCGGAGCAGATGGTCCACCCGATCGGCGTACGACTCCACGTGGCCGTAGAGCATGGTCGCGTTGGTCTTCAGGCCGAGGCCGTGCGCAAGCTTGTGGATCTCGAGCCAGCGCTCGCCGGATATCTTCGCCGGGCAGACCTCGGCCCGTACCTCAGCTCGGAAGATCTCGGCGCCTCCACCGGGCATGCTCTCCAGCCCGGCCGCCTTCAGGTCGCGGAGGATCTCTTCCACCGTGACGCCCTCGGCCTCTGCGAAGCAGGCCATCTCTGAGGCGGTGAAGGCCTTGATGTGGACCTCCGGCGCCATCTCGCGGATGCCGGCCACCATCGCTCTGATAGAGCTGTAGGGCAGCGACGGGTTCTCTCCCCCGACGATGTGGATCTCGGTGGCTCCCTGCTCCACGGCCTCGCGGGCCTTGGACAGGACCTCATCCACAGTCAGGGTGTACGCACCGGCCTCGCCCTCCCCCCGGGAGAACGCGCAGAACCGGCAATGATTGCGGCAGACGTTGGTGTAGTTGATGTGGCGGTTGACCACGAAGTAGACGTCGTCGCCGACCCGTTGGCGTCGGACCCGGTCGGCCAGCCGCCCCACGCGCAGCAGATCGTGCGATTCGAACAGCGCGAGTCCATCGGCGGCGGAGAGGCGCTCCCCTTGGGCTACCTTCTCTTCGACGACGGCAAGCGGGTCAAGGCGCACGTTGGCACACATGGCCCGGAGTCTAACACGGGACGCAGCCGCCGAGCCCGCAGTGCGTGCGAGACCAGCTTCGCGATGTGCACACAATGTGTTCACATCGCAGAGGTCCGTCGGCCCGGGCAAGACAGCGACCGTTGCTGCGAGGGCGACTGCTGCTGTGGCGGCGGGCTGCTACACCAGGGCGTGATGCAGAGCGATGATCCCTCCGGCCAGGATCTCGTAGCGGACGTTCCGCAGACCAGCGTCCTCCATCATCCCCTTGAGATCGTCGGGGTCGGGGAACCGCTTCACCGA
>JAFGIH010000649.1 GCA_016929985.1 Thermoleophilia bacterium
CCTTGCAATCGTATATGCCATTGAGGGCAATCTCGCAGCCATCCTCGCCGATCCCGGTGCCTGCCGGGTACGCGAACCGGACGAGTCCGGGGCTGCAGGCGCATGGACACTCGCCCAGGCTGATGAAGAAGTTGACGAAGCTCATTGCGTGCCCACCCATCTCGGCCGTGTCCCAGCTGACATCTATGCAGTAGCGCCAGTATCCCTCGAACCCGGGCTCGCCGTATCCCTCTGCGGTGCTTGTGCCATCGATTACGGCAGCGTGCGTCGGCATCGCTGCCGCAACGACACCGATCAGGAGCGCCGCTGCCAACATTGCACCACCACCCATCGATGAGAAACCAACAGAGCGCTTCATCTTCCTCCTCCGGGGCACCTAGAATAACTTCCGGACCCACTTGTCCCCCACACTTCAGGATAATACATAACACGCCAACTGTCAAGCATTGCTTGATCACACATTCACTTTTTTGATGAATGTGGCCAGCCGAGGTTTCGGGATGTGCACCCCGGACGCCCTGCGGCACCACCCCCGCTCGAGCCCAGCGGGGGCGCGGGTCCACAGGGACCCGTGTTGACTGCTGGATACCGCACGTGCTAGCTTCATCGAAGCTCCACACAGGAGCGGGCTTTGGCGCCATCCAGGTTTTGGAGCTGCAACCGGCGGGCGATTTGCTGGGCCGCCCAGGAGACAGATGGCATGAAGGGGATAGTCTTTGCGGCTCTGGTGCTCGCCGCCGTGTGCCTTGTGGCGCTTGTCTCATTCGGTCTGGGCGGCGGCAGGACCGGGCAGATACGTGTTCGTGCCGAGTCGAACGGTGGTGAGACGAGGGTCTCTGGGGCCTCGGAGCCAGGAGCGTCCGATGATCCCGATGCTGCGGCGTCAGCAGACTCGACTGAGGGAACGGTCGACGCGCCGGCAGGCATGGTCTCGTTTCTCGCCCGGAAGTGTGACATGTGTCACACGGTGCGGGTCGCCGGGATAGGTGTGCCGGAGGGGACGAGCGAATCAGGCAGGACCGGCGCAGTGTGTGCCGAGGATGATCCGGAGACGACGAAGGGCGGGCCGGTTGAAGAAGATCCGATGGATCTCTCTTATGTCGGCAACGCCCGGACCGCAGAGTGGTTGAGCCTCTATCTCCGCGGGGAGGAATCGGTCGAGGGTGTGAAGCACTACAAGGTCTTCGGCGGTACGCAACAAGAAGAGGCCGCGCTCGTGCAGTGGCTGGTGGGCTTGACCGATCCTGAAACTGAGCCGCTTCCCGTGCCATCGTCTGGTGACGTCGGGCCACCGGACGCAGACAGCGGCGAACAGAAGGCTGGCAGTCCCTCAACCTCATCCGATACGGAACACTAGCCATTATGTACACGGTGATCCTCCTGCTGGCTGCGCTTGTTGTCATTGCGGTGGCTCTCCTTGCCGGCGTGTCCGCCGGCGTGAAGCCCGGGATGACCCGGCGTGCCTTCGTCTTCCTTGCTCTCACGGTCCTACCGGGGCTCTGGACGCTTGGGCTCCTTGTTCGCGCCGACGCGACGATGAAGAGCGTCGGGTTCTGTCTTGGATGTCACGAGATGGAGCCGTTCGGGAGCACCCTCATGGCGAGCGGCGCCAATGTGCTCGCGGCATCCCACTACCGGAACGAATTCGTGGATCGTGGCAGCGCCTGCTACGAGTGCCACAGCGAGGATACGATTGCAGGGGCAATAGACGCCAAGCTCACGGGTTTGCACGACATTCGGGTCCACTACCTCGGGACGATTCCCGACACGATAAGGCTGAAGGAGCCTTACAAGAGCAGCATCTGTTTGTCCTGCCACGGTGCGACTGCCGTCGGTGAGGAGCCGGGCCACCCGCACGATCTCATGGCCACTATCAGCGCGGGCGACATGTCGTGCCTTGACTGCCACGGTCCGGCGCACTAGCGAATCCCGACTGGCGCACGCACTGGTGGTAAGACTCCGGGGGCCTGCCCCGGGGTATTGGCCCGCCAGCCGCCGTACGTTCGGAAGGGTGAAGAAAGGAAATCGGGTTTGAGCGCACTGGAGATCATCCCGAAGGGCAGGCATGCGACTGCCTCGATAACGCGGCGCGGGGCGCTCGCCGGCATCGGCGGCACCGTAGTGCTGTCGCTATCCATGTTCACCGACGCCCCGATGCCCATGCTGGCGCTGGTCTCAGTGGGAGGCCTGCTGATCCTTGTCTCGTGTCTGGCGGGTGCCGTCGTGGCGCTGTTCAGCCCGTTCAGGGAGGAGAAGTGATCCATGGCGGCCACGAACCACAAGATCCACGTGAACGGGGGGGAACGCACACTTGAGCTGCCCGGCGGGGAGTCCCTGCAGAGCGCTCTCGAGGCAGCCGGGATCTATCTGCCGTCCGCGTGCGGAGGCAGGGGCATCTGTGGAATGTGCAGAATACGAGTGCTTTCCGGCGCGCCGGAGGCGAACCCCACCGAGCGCCATCACCTCTCCGCATCCGAGTTGGGGGACGGCATCAGGCTCGGCTGTCAGATCAGGGCCTCAGGCGACCTCGACGTTGAGATCCCCGGGACGGTGCTCCTGGCGCGGAGATACGAAGCCGAGGTCACGGGGAAGCGCCGGCTCACACACGACATCCTCGAGCTCAGGCTGGGGCTCAACGATAAGACGGCAGTGGCGGACAGGCCCGGCCAGTACATAAGACTGGAGGTGCCCGCACAGGGTGGTCCCGTTCATCGAGCCTACTCGATCAGCTCGACTGCTTCTGAGAAGGGTATCGTAGAGATGATCGTGCGGCTCATTCCGGATGGAGCCGGGTCGCTTTACGTTCACGGTCTGAAGAAGGGTGACCGCGTGGCGTTCACGGGCCCTTATGGGGACTTTGAACTGACGGAAGATCCCGACGTAGAGGTAATCTGCGTGGGCGGGGGATCTGGCATGTCGGCGGTCAAGAACGTCATCTACACCATCTACGAACGGTGGCCGGACAGGAGATGCCGTCTCTTCTTCGGATGCCGCGGCCAGCGGGACGTCTTTTATCTCGATGAATTCGAGGAGCTCGCAAGGAATCACCCGACCTTCAGCGTGACCTACGCTCTGTCCGAGCCCGAGGCGGGACAGCCGTGGGACGGGGAGACGGGGTTCATCCACCTGGTGCTGGACGAGAAACTCGGGTCCGGAGAGGTGCGGCGCCAGGCCTTCCTCTGTGGTCCACCGCCCATGGTGGACGCGGCGATAGAGGTCCTCCGCCAGAAGGGGATCCCGGACAGCGACATCTACTTCGACAAATTCTAGCCTCGCGGTC
>JAFGIH010000071.1 GCA_016929985.1 Thermoleophilia bacterium
CCCACTGACTGAGGGGGCACCCGCAAGCGTCTCACTCTCGAATCCGGGATTAGCTCCGAGAGTCTGCGAACCGGCGAAGCGTTACGCCGCCGCCCAGCAAAGCAACCACCGCAATCACTATGAGCGCGATCTGTGCGCCGGTGAACGGGAACTCGTCTCTGGTCAGCAGTTCGTTGACCTTCCTATCCAACGAGTCAACAATCTGCGGGTTGCCGTACTGATGCGTGGTTGCGTCGTTGAGGTAAGCCCGCAGTTCAGCCTCGGTGTACGTACCGTCGAGGTCGCCGTCCGCGGCCCAGTCGTTATAGATGTCCTGTGGAGTGGCAGCGAGGGCGACTCCCGTAAAGACAAGCAATAGGGCTATGACGAGCAATGACAAGAGCGCGATCTTCTTCATGCCCCAATCCCCTTGTTCGTGTGCCGACTAACTCTTGATTCTACGCGTTGCGGCACTCACCTGTCAATGCGACCACTCCAGCACTCTCTCGGAAGACACCGGTTCAGGCGGTGGCTTCAAGCATAACCTCACGCACGACCCGACCCCAGGTGGCGAGGCATTCCTCGCTCAAGGTGGGATGCACCGGGAACGCCACGCTCGTCTCCCCCAGTTGTCTGGCGACCGGTAGGCGGTCCGCCGGCTGCAGACCGGCTTCGGCAAAGCACCGTTCTAGGTAGATCTCGGAGCATGAGCCGCTCATGCTGGGCGCCCCGCGCTCGGTGAATTCGGCGAGTACCCTGTCGCGGTTCCATCCGCCGACTAGGTTCTCGGGGCGCACATAGGCGTAGAGCCGGTAGTATGAAGGGTCGATGTGACCCGGCGGCCGCGGGATGCGGAGCGCCTCCAAGCCGTCCAGCGCCTGCATGAGTATCTCGGCGTTGTGTCGGCGCCGGTCGACCCAGGACTCGAGCTTGCCGAGCTGCAGGCGTCCGATGGCCGCCTGTGTCTCGGTGAGCCGCCAGTTGCTGCCGAACGATTCGTGGAGCCAGCGGAACCCAGGCGCATGATCGCGTTCGTAGACCGCTTCCCAACTCTTGCCATGGTCCTTGAGGCTCCACATGGTCCGCCAGAGCTTCTCATCGCTTGTGATAACCATGCCCCCCTCTCCCCCGGTGGACATGATCTTGTCCTGACAGAAGCTGAACGCTCCGACATGGCCCAGAGTGCCGACCAGCCGGCCCTTGTAACGGGCGCCGTGACTCTGGGCGCAGTCTTCTATCACATAGAGGCCGCGCTCACGGGCCAGAGCGAGGATGGGGTCCATCTCGCAGGGCCGGCCACCCAGGTGGACCACGATGACGGCCCGCGTGCGCGGCGTGAGCGCGGCCGCGACGGTCTCTGCGGTCACGTTGCCACTGTCGGCATCGACATCCGCGAACATAGGACGCGCACCACGCAGCACCACGGCGCCCGCGGTTGCCACAAACGTGCGCGACGGCACCACGACATCGTCGCCGGGACCGATGCCGAGGGCGACCAGCGCTGCTTCAAGGGCTACGGTGCCGTTGGCGAGCGCGATGGCGTGCGGCATGCCGTGGTATGCGGCGAACTCCTGTTCGAAGAGCCGGGCCTCTTCGCCCGTCCAGTAGTTGACGTGCCCGGATGCAAGGACCCGTTGCACGGCCTCCATCTCATCGGGGGCGTAGTAGGGCCAGCTCTCAGAAAGCTGTCCTGTCACTCGTTCTCCAAAGGAGCGCGTTTCCCCTTGGCTCCTTCAAACGGCGGCGCAGTGGCGTGCCCAGGTGCGCTGATGCCCTCGCGGCGGAATAGGCTCACAACGGTCCGGGCGATGATCTTGACATCGAGCCCCCAGGAGCAGTGCTGCGCGTAGTAGCTATCCAACTCGAACTTCTTCTCCCACGAGAGGCTATTGCGACCACTTACCTGGGCAAGGCCGGTGATGCCGGGCCTCACGTCGTGGCGGCGGGCCTGCTCCTCACTATACAGGGGGAGGTATTCGAGAAGAAGCGGGCGGGGGCCGACCAGGCTCATGTCTCCTTTCAGCATGTTGAACAGCTGCGGCAACTCGTCGATGCTCGTCGTGCGGAGCACGCTACCGAGCGTGGTGAGCCGCTTGGAGTCCGGCAGGGGCCGGCCGTGGGAGTCGAAGGCGTCGCGCATGGTGCGGAACTTGTAGATGGTAAATGGCTTCCCCCCCAGTCCCGGACGTGACTGCCGGAAGAGGATAGGAGAGCCGAGTCTAGAACGGATGAGAAGAGACACCAGGACGAGGAGAGGGCTGACGAGGACCAGTCCCACAAACGCGACCGTCCTATCGAACGCAGACTTGCCCCAAGTGCTCATGTCCCTGTTTATAGCACGAAAACCCATATAGACCTCCATGTAGAGTACAATGCGGGCGCCGATGGAGAGTAAGGCAAACACCCCTCAGGAGTTCACTACCGTGCGGCTGACGGACTATCTCCGCTTCATCCGCGAGCGCTGGTGGGTGGTTGCCGTGTTGGTGGTGGTGCTCGTGGGCGCCACCTGGTACATGAGCAACCGCAAGACGCCTCTTTACAGCACATCGGCGCAGGTGATCCACCAGACGGGGGGCTGGGAGCAGACGCTGCTGGGGGTGGACTACTACTCCTACTACTACGGCATGAAGATCCCCGTGGACGCACAACTGCTCGCTTCGCCCGACATGGCGGTGAGAGTGCAGGCTGCCATTGCCTCCGAGCGTTCGCCGGAGCAGTTGCTGGGCATGATAAGTGTGAAGCCCGTCACTGAGACCGAGACGATCGTCGTTTCCGCCACCGGACCCGACCCCGCCGAAACCGCGGCGGTGGCCAACGCCTTCGCGCAGACCTTCGTCGATTCGCGCAGAGAACAGATGGAGAGCGCCCTTGCCTCGGCGAAGTCCATGCTTCAGGAGCAGATCCAGGCCATCCCGTCTGCGGAGCTCGAGTCCATCTCTGCTCGGAGTCTCCAAGAACGCCTGCGGCAGCTGGAGACGCTCACCGACCTGGTGAGTGCCGACTACCGCGTTCTGCGCACGGCCGCGGTGCCGGGGGCGCCGTTCACCCCCAAGCCGCTCAGGGACAGCCTCCTGGCGTTCGGCATAGCCCTTATCGGCGGCATAGCCCTAGCCTTTCTCTTTGAGTACCTCGACAAACGGGTCAAAGACGAGCCGGCGATGGAGCGGGCCTTCGGGCTACCCGTCCTGGTGACACTGCCGGCGGTGAGCAGAAACGGGTGGAAGCGCGACCGGCACAGGACCAGCAAACTGGGACCGCCTCCGGGAGTGGGCTTTCTCAAGGACCAGTCGTCGTTGCTCGAGCCGTTCATGCTGCTCCGTTCGAATCTGAAGTACTTCGGCGTTGATGAGCCCATTCACTCGGTCATGGTCACCAGCAGCCTCCCCAAGCAAGGGAAGACCACCGTGAGCGTCAACCTGGCTCTCGCCATGGCTCTGGCGGGGGAGCGGGTGGTGTTGGTCGAATGCGACATGCGCCGCCCGCGCCTTCACGTCTATCTGGGGCTCGAGAACAAAGTGGGGCTGTCGAGCGTACTCGCCGGCACCGCGCAGTTGAACGATGCCATACAGTCGGTGAGAGTCTCGGACTTCGTGGCGCAATCGAGCAAGAAGAACCACACACAAAGCCGCGCGGGCAAGAGCCTGCATGTCATCTGCTCCGGACCGGTACCGCCCAACCCGGGTGAGCTCACCGCATCCAAACGAATGAGCCAACTCCTGAACGCCCTCTCGTCGGAGATTGGCTACGACTTCGTGATCGTCGACACTGCCCCCGCGCTGCTGGTGGCGGATCCGCTGGTCCTAGCCACGCAGGTAGACGGAGTGCTGGTGAGCGCCCGGCTGCGATCGACCAAGACAGGAGAGGCCGCCAGGCTACGCGGCCTGCTCGACAAGGCCGGGGCCCGTGTTCTGGGCGTGGTAGTAGGGAGCAACCGCCGCGGCCGGGCCTACTACGGGTATGGGTATGGCTACGGGTATGGCTATGGCAAGTATGGGGGCGACTACGGGTATGGGCCGGAGCCTGAGTCCGAGGGCGACTAGTCTTCGAGCGCTTCGAGCAGCCTGATAACGCTCGGCTCAGTGGGGTTGCGCTCCTGGGACGCCCTTAGATGAGCCGTCGCGCGTGCGACCAGCCGCTCGCTCGTGAGCGCCAGTATCTGATTGGCAGCCTCCGCCTCTGAATCGGTAGCGGCAAGGGTGCGTACAGACCGTTCCAACGCCGCCGGATCAGTGGTCAGGCTTGCCTCTGCCAGCCCGTCCCATCTCTCAGTCCGTTTGTCGTGAAAGATCGACGGATCGCGCGCGGCCAGCAGATCCAGTGTGGCCCGTCCCGCGATCTGGTGCACAAGCCCAGACGCTTCATCCTTCTCTATGGCCCGTTCGGCCGCCGCGAGCGACAAGGCCAGTCCAGAGGCCACCCTGTAGCCTTGCTCCACTGGGTCTGTACTGCCGATGGCGTTCGTGGCTGCCGCACGGTAGACGTCGGAACGGACCAGCAACGGCTCCGCCGAGACGGGGAAAAGGGACAGTGCCGTCGACGAGTCGGCCAGAGCGGCGTGGGTGTCGTGACTCATCTTGGCCAGCGCGACGTTCTGGTACTGCATGGAAAGATACGGCATCGCGGCTCCCACCAGAACTGCCAGTGAGGCGACTCCCAGGCCTACCCTGAACAGCAAACCGCTCAGATGCCGCGAGCGGGGCCGTATGGCCGCGGCAGTGTCCGGAGCGCTTGTGGAGAGCGCGAAGGCCAGCAACAGTAAGGCGCCGAGAGTGACTCCGGGAACGTGCCAGGTCCAGTCCACCGAAGCCTGGATGAACCAGAAAAGAAACGCCGCCACCAGGGCTATCACCCAGGCCTGATCGGCAGCACCCACAGCGTGGTGACCACCGGCATCCTCCGGCGCCAGAAAGAGGGCCCGGCGTCTTCTCAACAACTCCCACCAGGAACGAAAGCGCGGGGCGAGAGCGACGCCGAGCGCCATGCCGAGCGTACCGAGCAGGAGGGCCGAGCCGACGACCCCAGTCTCGCTGAGCGCGTCCAGTTCTATGGAATGGGCCTGTCTCGCATCCACCGTGTGGTTCGTGCGGTGCAGCTCGTTCAGATAGCGGTAGCTACCCGCTCCATTGCCAACGACAGGTGATTCCTGAAAGCCCTTCCACGCGGTGGTCCACATGATCCAGCGTCCGTTGCCGCCCATGTCTCCAAAACGGCTCTCTCCAATACTCTCGCCCGCGTCACCGCCTTCGTCGCTCACGAATCTATCTACGATGCCAGTGGCCCAGCTGGAGAGATCGCCTACCCGATCCTGTAGGGCGAAAACGCCAAACACGGCTCCAGCCACCAGGGCCACGACAATCACCAACGAGGTGGCCACTCGAACCGGGCGGGCAACGGTCACGCGACTCTCGGCGATGACGAGCAGTGCGCCGGCTACCGCGGCGGCTCCCCAGGAGCCTCCAAGCCAGAGCAGAGCGACCGTTCGCGACACCGTGCCTGCGCCCTCGGCATAGTAGGAGGTCAAGGGTGTGAACGACAGGGCGACGAGGTTCGCGGGGATCGCTAGGAAGATCAGGCTCCGCAATCGCGCGGGGGTGAGGATGAAGTAGACCACCGTGCTGCAGACGAGCGCGACCGCCGCGCCCCGGGATTGTGTGAGCAATCCCAATTGGATGAGCACAGGCACCGAGCCGAGGCAGACCGCCCGCATCCACACACGGCCACGGGAATCGGCGGCCAGCCACAGCAAAGGCCAGACGAGGAGCAGGTAGAAACTCCCGGCGCCGTTGGGGTAGGTGATGGGGAAAGCGAATCGCCGAGCGAGGAAGAAGTCCGTGCCCAGCGCCGAACCGGCGCCGATGCGCACCAGGGCTAGGGCGACGATCACAAGAGCGGCCAAGGGCAGGATCACCCGGCACCTCAATGCGCCGCCCGA
>JAFGIH010000650.1 GCA_016929985.1 Thermoleophilia bacterium
GGAGTCGATCCTGTCCTCGATTCTGTGGTTCATTGTAATGCAATTCTGAGAATTTGCAATCCTTTTTGTGTTCTCTTGCAGATCTCCCACGAATTGCCGCGACGAGCGACGGATCACGTTGGGCAGGAAGATGGTCTTCTGGAGCTGGTAGTCGGAGGACACGACGATCACATTTTGCCCTGCATGAAGGGCATAAACCTCTCTTTCGATGATGCTGTCGGCCGAACGATCGAACGAACCGAAATACACGTCCACATTTCGGGTTGCACTCTCAATCTTTTGCAACACTTGCACCCGTGAGTCGAAGACCACGATGGCGTAGTCGCTGGTCCCCCCCATGTAGCTGGCGATGCGATCGATCAAATGGGTGCGCTCGCCTTCTAGATCGGTCACCTCAGCGTGGCCCAGAAACTCGTGTAGAAGGTTATAGCCGTCGATGAGGTAAACACTCACGAGCCGTCACCCCCAGGCATCGCGGGTTCGCCGGCTGCACTCGCTTCGCGCTGCCGCACCGCCTCATAGAGCAGTATGCCCGCCGATACGCTGACGTTCAGCGACCCCATACGCCCCAGCAAAGGGACCTGCACCATGACATCGCATACCGAGACCACCCGTCGCCCAAGGCCCGAACCCTCCGAGCCCACTACGAAGATGGTCGGGTACCTGTAATCCTGCCCCGTATAGATGTTCTGAGCGCCTGCTGTCGCGCCATAGATCCAGAAGCCGGCCTTCTTCGCGTCCTTGAGGAAGTCGGCCAGATTGCGCACCTGGCCGACAGCCGCATGTTCCGTCGCACCGGCAGAGGCCTTTGCCACCGCCCCCGTTACCTCGGCCGCCCGGTGTCGCGGGATGAGTACGCCGGCCCCGGCTCCCTCTGCCGTTCTGATGATGGCGCCCAGGTTGTGCGGATCTTGCACGGAGTCGAGCGCCATCAGTAGACTGTGCGTCTTCAGCATCTCTTCGGCTTCGACGTAGGGGTAGGCATCCACCACGGCCGCGATGTCTTGATGCTCTGCCGTCTTCAGACGCGCGTTCAACTCGCCCTCCGAGATGCGATCCACCGGGGGCATGGCGCGCCGCATCTCGGCACACCAGTCGGACAACGAACGCTCGAGTTCGTCGCCCGGCTCACCCGACGCGATCAGCAGCGTGAAGACCTGTCTACGCCCCCTGAGAGCTTCGCGCACCACGTTGCGGCCATAGATGAGACCGATGCCGGACCCCAACCCATCTCCGACATGATGGTCGTCGCGAGAGCGGATGAAGGCGTGCGACCCGGCCGGGCTGCCGTTGTACGCTCGACCGCGGGTGCGACCTTGGGTGTCCTTATCGGATGGAGACGATCTTGAAGCCACCGGGAACATCCCGCACTTCGTAGCCACGTTCGGTTATCGCCGCCCTCAGAGCATCGGCGCGGGCGAAGTCGCGTTCCGCGCGGCACTTCTGCCGTTCCTCCGCCATGGCGCTTATGTCGGCAGGGACCTCGCCCTCTCCCCCGGCCACACCGTCCAGCCCGAGGATGTGGACCATCTTCGCCATCTCGTCCCGCACCCGGCCTGCCGCCGCGGCATCCAGATCGCCGGACGCCAGCGCGGCGTTCGCCTCACGCGCCAGACCGAACACCTCAGCCAGAGCCGCCGCCGTATTGAGATCGTCGGCCAGCGCTTCGTCGAAGTTCTGACGCCTGGCGACGGCGCGCTCCACCAATGCCGAGCCGCCTGCCGCGCCGCCCTCAGCGCCACCCGCGGCAGCGCCGGCCGCGGCCCGGTCGGCCAACTCGCTGAAGACGTTCTTGAGCCGGTCCACCTGCTGTTCGGCCTCCTCCAGAACGTCCGAGCCGAACTCCATGGGGCTGCGGTAATGGCTGGCCAGGAACACGGCGACAAGCGCCTCCGGCCGGTGCTGGTCGAGCGTCTCGCGCAGCGTGAGGATGTTCCCCACGCTCTTCGACATCTTCTGCTCGCTGAGGTTCAGCATGCCGTTGTGCATCCAGAAGCGCACGAAGGGCCCGTCTACCGCCCCCTCGGCCTGGGCGATCTCATTCTCGTGATGGGGGAAAATCAGGTCCCGGCCCCCACCATGGATGTCGAATCCCGCCCCCAGGTACTTCATGCTCATGGCGGAGCACTCGATATGCCACCCGGGCCGGCCCGGCCCCCATGGGCTGTCCCAGGCGGGCTCGCCCGGTTTGGCGCCCTTCCAGAGAGCGAAATCGAGCGGGTCTTTCTTGTCCTCGGTCGCCTGGATGCGGGCGCCGGAACGCATCTCCTCTACCTGCTGCTTGGAAAGCTTGCCGTATCCCTTGGAACTGCGGACGTCGAAGTACACATCGGGGCCGGCCTGGTAGGCGTGGCCCCGCTCCACGAGGGTCGAGATGAGATCGATGATCTCCTGGATGTGCTCGGTGGCGAGGGGTTCGATGTCGGGACGCCCCAAGCCCAAACGGTCTGTGTCGTCGCGGTAGGCCTGCGCGAACTGCGCGGCCACCTCACTCGCCGGCCGGCC
>JAFGIH010000072.1 GCA_016929985.1 Thermoleophilia bacterium
ACGGCCGCCGATGTTGCCCGGATTGATGCGCACCCCCGCTGCTCCGGCCCGCAGGGCGGCCACCGCCAACGCGTAGTCGAAATGGACGTCGGCTATCAGAGGAACAGAGCACTCGGCGGCCAAGGTCTTCACCGCCCCGGCGCTCGCCGGGTCGGGAACGGCCACCCGCACCAGCCCCGCGCCCGCGGTGACCAGCGCCCGTATCTGTCCCAAGGTGGCCTCGACATCGTCGGTGCGCGTGTTGGTCATCGACTGGACCACCACCGGGGCGCCGCCCCCCACGGCCACATCCCCCACCATCACCTGCAGCCGGCTGCCCACGCCTTCCTGTACCTTCCTAGCCCGCGATGCGGCCGATGTCGTTCCAGGTCGCCACGAAGAACAGAAGGACGAAGATGGCCAGTCCGAACATGGATATCTTCTCGAACAACCGCAACGAGATGCTCTTGCCCCGGATGCGCTCGATGATGCTGAAGAGCACGTGCCCGCCATCGAGCGGCAGAAGCGGGAGCATGTTGAGGATGGCCAGGTTCACGCTGATGAGTGCAAGGAGCATGAGGTAGTAGCCGCCCTGGTAGGCCTCAGTGGAGAGCTGGATGATCCCCACCGGCCCGGCCAGGCCCTGATCGCCGGTCACGGGCACGTCGCCGGAGAACATCATTCCGATGCCCTTGAATATCAAGCTCACCATCTCGCCCGTGGTCCGAGCCGCGTACCCGAAGCCACTGGCGAAGCCCAGGTCTCTCTCCTCTCCCGTGGGCGACACGCCCAGATAGCCGGTGCCGTCTTCCTGCTCCTGTATCTGCGCGGTCAGCTCCACCGGCACGCCGTTGCGCTCCACCACCACTGTGACGGTCTCGCCGGGATGGGTGAGGATTTCCGCGCGTACGTCCTCCCAACTGTCGACCTCCGAGCCCCCCACCCCCACGATGCGGTCCCCAGGCTGCACACCGGCAGCCGCGGCCGGGGTGCCCTCCCCCACCTCGTCGATGATGGTGGTGGTGATGTACTCGCCCTGTCCCGCGCCCACGATCCAGATCAGGATGAAGGCCACGACCATGTTCATGGTCACGCCGGCGATGATGAAGATCAGCTTGTGCCAGAACGGGTGGGAGTAGTAGCGCCTCTCGACCGGAGTGGAGGCGATCTCGTCAGCGCTCAGAACCCGTTTGCCGGCCAGGAGGTCCTCAGGATCCTTCGGCGCCCCTTTCGACAGCTCGGCGCGGCGTTCGGCCTCGGATTCGCGCGCCTCAGCCACCCGCAACTCGAACTCCTCTTTGTGCATGCCGGTCACCCGCACGTAGCCGCCCAGCGGGATGGCCTTGATGCCGTATACCGTCTCGCCGATGCGACGGCTCGCCAGGAACGGTCCGAAGCCCAGGCAGAACTCCTCCACCCGCATGCCGGTGGCCTTGGCCACGATGTAGTGGCCGAACTCGTGGGCCAGGATCAAGAACCCCAGCCCCACGACAGCGATGATGATCCCCAAAAACGTAGACACTGCCCTCTATCCTTGAGTCGAACGTGCTGCGCACGAGGATTCGTGCGCCACGCACGAGGATTCGTGCGCCACGCACGCTTCTGTAGCAACCAGTCTAGCCCACCTGTCGACGGCGGCCGCCTCCTCATACGTTCCGAACGACCCGCTCTCGCTCGACTGGACGACCTCCCGCACCACTTCACTTATACCCGTGAACGGCAGAGACCTCTCCAAGAAAGCCCGTACCGCGACCTCATTGGCAGCGTTCAGAGCACATGTGGCTGCGTCGCCCTTGGCACCAGCGAGGCGCGCCAGACCTATGGCCGGGAACACCTCCTCGTCGGGAGCCTCGAACTGCAGCGAGAGCCCAGCCCTGAGATCGAGCCGCTCCACTGCCACCGGACCCCTCACGGGGTGATGCAGCGCGTAGGCGATGGGCACGCGCATGTCGGCGACCCCCAGATGAGCGAGCAGCGCCCCATCCACCATGCGCACGAGGGCGTGCACCACCGACTGGGGGTGCACTACCACTTCTATGCGCCCGTAGGGCAGGTCGAAGAGGTGGTGAGCCTCGATCACCTCCAGACCCTTGTTCACGAGGGTCGCCGAGTCGATGCTGATCTTCTCCCCCATAGACCAGGTGGGATGCGCGAGAGCCTGCTCCCTCGTCACAGCCCGCAGTGCCGAGGCCTCCCAGCCGCGGAACGGCCCCCCAGAAGCAGTGATGACCACGGACTCCACAGCCTCCCGCCCGCCGGCCGCGATCAACTGGTAGAGAGCCGAGTGCTCCGAATCGACCGGGAGGATCTCGATGCCCTGCCGTCTCGCCAGTCCGGTGACCAACGACCCGGCGCACACCAGGCTCTCCTTGTTGGCCAGCGCCAGGCCGCGACCGCTCTCCAGTGCAGCGAGGGTCGACTCCAAGCCGGCGAAGCCCACGATGGCGTTCAGTACCAGATCGGCATCCACGTCACGCACGAGTTGGGCCGCCGCCCCCGGCCCCGCCCGCACGGTCAACTCGGGGTACAGCGAGGGCGGGACGGCCGCCGCGGCCGTCTGATCAGCTATGGCCACGTCGGTGACCCCGAGCGAGGTGGCCTGCTCCAGAAGTGACTTGACGTTGCGGTCGCAGGACAGGCCGACGACACACAGGTCTAGACCGGCCGCTATCACCTGCAGCGCCTGGACCCCGATGGAGCCTGTCGAGCCGAGCACCACCACCCGCTTCATCGCACCACGTCTCCCAGCAGCAGGATGGCGAACCAGTACGATACGAACCCGGCGAACAGCATGGAATCGAACCGGTCGAGGATGCCCCCGTGCCCGGGCAGGATCCTGCCGGAGTCTTTCACCCGGAAGTCCCGCTTGAAGCTCGACTCGAAGAGGTCGCCCCATTGCCCCACCACCCCGATGATGAGCCCCAGGAGCACAGCCTCCCTGGTCGGTAGCCACGGCGAGTAGATGCGTACCACGAGCGCTGCGATCACGGCTCCTACGAGCCCCCCGATCGCCCCTTCCACGGTCTTGCCCGGCGATATGTGGGGCGCCATCTTGTGGCGCCCGATGGCCTTGCCGACGAAGAAGGCCATGGTGTCGGCCATGATGGTGCAGCCCATGATCAGGATGGCGAGCGCCATGCCGTGCTCCAATTCCCGCACGAGCACGAAGTAGGAGAACCCCATGGCGATCCACACCACACCAAAGGCCGTCATCGCCATCCTGCCCACCAGATGCGCGCCCAGTTCACCGAAGAGCGACCAGAAGAACGTGAGCACAACAAGACAGGCGAGGCCGATGAGCAGACCCTCCGGGCCGATGAAGTAGGCGCCGACCACCGTGCCCAGTCCCGACACATAGCCGACCAGCAGATTGGGTCTGTAAGGCCGTATGATCGTGTAGTACTCGTGAAGCCCGATGAGGGTCAAGACGATGACGAGGCCGAACAAGAAGTATCCGCCCAGTATGACCGCCGCGGCCCCGAGAGGGAGAGCGAGGGCGGCCACCAGCAGGCGGTACTTAAGCATCCGCCCTCCCCCTGCGAGTGCCGAAACGGCGCTCGCGCCCCGCATAGTCGGCCAGGGCTCTCTCGAACTCCTCTTTGCCGAAATCCGGCCACAGGCAGTCCAAGAACAGGAACTCCGAGTAGGCCGACTGCCACAGCAGGAAGTTCGAGATGCGCCGTTCGCCTGAGGTCCGGATACAGAGATCGGGATCGCGCATTATGAGCGAGTAGAGGTGCTGGGATATGTCCTCTTCAGTGATCTCGGCCGGGTCTACCCCGGCGGCCACTGCCCGGCGGACGGCGTGGGCTATCTCCTGCCGCCCCCCATAGTTGAAGGCGATGAACAGCACCATGCGGGTGTTGCCCGCGGTGAGGTCCTCCGCCCACTCCATCTTCTCCAGCAACGGCTTACTCAGGTTGTCGCGGCTGCCCACGAAGGCCACCCTGCAGTTGTTCTGGTGAAG
>JAFGIH010000651.1 GCA_016929985.1 Thermoleophilia bacterium
CTGGCGAGGGCGCGCTCACTGCGGGGTATGGCGCAGCTGAGTCTGGCCTTCAAGGTGCAGGATCGCGAACGGCGGTCCGAACTCATCCGGTCGGGGGCGTCTCTCCTGGATAGATCGGCTGCAGATCTGGCGTCCGGCATGCCATCGACCGCGGTGTCGATCATCCCCGATCAGCTCGAAGCCTTGGCGGCAGCCATGAGGGAAGCCTCCGGGGAGGACAAGCAGTACTTGACCGAGGTCTACGGGGAGTCCTTTGGCAGATACGTCGCGTCGCTGCAGCAGGTCGTCATGTTGCGAGACGACGGCGCCGCGAAGGTTCTTCAGGCCGACGTCATGGCTGTCGCTGCGGATGAGGTGGAGCCTGGGAGAGACCGGACGGTCCTACTGTGGGAGGCTGCGGAGCTGTCGAGCCGGGCCGCGAGGTTGTTCGCCGTGGCGCACGACGGCGAGGCCCTGGAAAAAGCCGTTGAGGTTCATGGGCGGATCCGAGAGAAGCTCGGGGTGGCGCCGGTCGCTGTAGTCTCTCCACAGGCGGCGTCGATGCCGAGACGTGTCTACTGCACGGCATGCGGCGCTCCCATGGATGCCGGAGACTCCTTCTGCTGGAAGTGCGGCCGGCGGGCCTGCTAGTCCGACCCCCAGACCACCGAACCGTCAGCGTCGAGATAGGCCCACTTGGTGACCAGAGAGAACGGAGGATCCGAATCCGGGCCTCTCGTATGCCACGATACCTCGGCGATTCCCCCTGAGAAGGCTGCCGCCGTCTCGTAGCGCGCATCGATGACGAGGTTGCCGCTGCGGTCGATGTAGCCGTAGGCGTATCCTCCCTCATCTTCGTCATAGGTGCTCACCACCGCGCGGCCTTCCGAGAATGGATACGCCTCAGAGAACACGGGTTCGATCGCCCACGCGCCGGTCTTGTCCAGATAGCCGGTGAGATAGCTGTCTGATCCACCGTCCCATCTCTGCGCGACCGCGAAGCCCTCGGCGAAACCCGAGAGGTCGTTCAGAAGGGGCGTCTTGGGAGGGATCTCCCCGGAAGAAGACGGCCGCACCGTCGGGAACCTGATGACCCAGTCTCCGTTCGCATCGATGTAACCCGAGTCGTAGTCCCCCGACTCTTCGTACGTCGCCACCGCTGCGAGACCTTCGCTGAAGGTTGTGGCGAAGTCGAACTGCGGCTCGATGACCAGCGCACCGGTCTTATCGATGTACGCGAATCTTCCTTCGACTTCAACGAGAGCACGCTTGTATGAGAACGGACCCGCCTCAACGAACTGTGGCTCGATGACCAGCGCACCGCTGCCGTCGACATATCCGTACCGGCCGTCGATCGCCACGCATGCTCTGTCCTCCAAGCAGGGACCTGCCTCTTTGAATCGCGGCTCGACGACCCATGTGCCGGTGGTGTCGATATACCCGTAGACGTCTCCCGTGCTCGACGGGAGCGCCGCGAGACCCTCGGAGAAGGAAGCGAAGAGGGGGCGCACCGCGGCGTCCTCGGGAGGGCGGGCGGCTACTTCGCCGCCGGCGTCGATGAAGGCTCCTTCGCCGTTCAGGATCACGGCTGCAAGGCCGTCGCTGAAACGGCCCACCTCCTCGAATCGCGGCTCAATGACCACCGTGCCGCTATTGTCGACATAGGCGCCCTTGCCGTTCTCGTAGATGGGGTGCAGCCCTACTGCGGTGGTCACAGTGGTGGTCTCAGGGATGACACCGGAACCGCTCGCGGCGTCCTTGTCCTTGGCAAAGACAAGAACCGAGGCGACGACTGCGGCCGCCACCAAGAGAGCACTCCCCACGGCCAGGGCGATCGTCTTTCCACGGCGCCCGGTCTTGCGGTCTCCGGCTGGGCGTGCCAACGGGACCCCCGCCACCCGGTCGGCGGGCACCCAGTTGTTGAGAGTCTGGCTCCACAAGAGGTCGCGAGCGGTGATGCCGCCGATCTGGCCCTGGTGGACGATCTCTTCCCAGGTGTATGGGCCGTATTGGTGTCCGTCACGGTGGACGTACCACTCCTCGTGCATCCTGTTCCTCTCAACAAGAACACACGGCGCTGTTAGAAGGCAAAGGCTTCTCCCGCTGATGGTATCAAAGAGCGTGCGGAGCGATGACGGGCAGTACGGTGCCGGTCCATGACGAGAGCCCGCAATGTGGGACTTTGGTCTGATGTCCGAGCGTGCACGGCTAGATATCGTAGCCGTCGTGCGGAGTGAGAGGTGGGCACGGATGAGTGGCTACGACACGAGGGGAGGACTGCTCGGTGAGCGGTTCGATCGATGAGGCAGGCATACTGAGATGAGTTTTCTCGCCACGATCGGAGGTGGGCGCGTGGTGAAGTTCGATCGAATAACCACTGATCCGGCCCAGATGGGGGGGACTCCCCTGCATCCGCGGACTGCGCATCACAGTCGCATCGATTGTGGACATGGTGGCTGAAGGCATGGCCGTCGACGAGATCATTGAGAACCACCCCGACCTGGAACCGGAGGATGTCGAGCAGGCTCTTCGCTACGCAGCAGAGGCTGTGCGCGAGAGAGAGCTCCCACTGCGCGCGGTTTCTTGAGACACTTGGTCGACAACGCTATCTCTCCGAAGGTCGCGGCCGGTCTGTCGTCCGCCGGGCACGACACTGTCCACTTGCGAGACCTGGGCCGGCAGTCGGCACCGTGCTCGCTTCCGGTGGCCGTTCGAAGCCCTCGGTGGTTCTCTTCAGGCATGGAGTCAGCAGGCGGCCCGAAGCCCAACCAAGCCTGCTACTCGGCAACCTTGACTCCATCGCGGATGATCTCGCTCAGGGAAGCGTGGTGGTGTTCGAGCGGTCAATGATCAGAATCCGGAGGCTTCCCATCGGCGGCTGAGAGTGGGAGCGGTATCCCGCCCACAGGCTTGAGTTCGGTGAGCATGTCCATGGCGCCAAGCTCCATCTTTGGCCCGAGGGTGCGATCACGCAGTGTCGTGGCAGTCTGGATGTCGCGAGGGTTTCAGCGTCTACATCTCCGTCCGGTGCGGGCTGTACCATGAACACGGGAGAAGCATGATCGCGCGCAGAGA